>UQNA01000060.1 GCA_900542195.1 uncultured Sutterella sp.
TTATTTTTCTATTCAATGCTTTCATCATATACAGCTCTGCAACCTCCTATAAACTTAGGTCTTGTTCTTGCTGCAAGTACGTTTGCCTCGCCGATTTTGTTATTTTCAAGTCTTACCGGAACTGCAACTTTCTTAATGTGCATTCCAATAAGAGTTCCGCCAATGTCAATCCCACCATCTGCCTTAATTTCTTCCACAGCAACAGGATCTTTAAATGTCTTATATGCTGTTGTTCCAAATGAACCACCTGCCTTAGGCTGTGGTACAACGTTAACTATTTCTGAAAACGGAACTGCTGCACGTTCAACTATTATTGCTCTGTTAAGATGTTCACAACACTGAGCTGCAAGATATATCTTTCTGCTTTCAAGGACTTCATATATTCCTGAGAAAACTGCCTTAGCCACTTCAAGGTTAGAATTGCTTCCAATCTTATCTCCACATATTTCACTTGAAGAACAACCAACTACAAGAATATTGCCTTCCTTTAATCCTGCTTTATCGCAAATTTCTTCTGTTGTTTTTTTTGCCTGTTCTTTTAATTCTTCGTACAAGGCCAGAATCTCCGGATAGCACCTTGCTTTCATTACTGGTTCACTCATTATCTTTCTCCCATCAGAATTCTTTTTTAATACAAGTCTTGCAAGTATAGTGGAGAAGGTAGGAATGAGGAATAGAGAAAACAGGAACGAAAGCTGGAGCTAGGGAAAGAAAAAACGTACTCAAACTGAAAAAGTTTTTCACTTTTCTCTCAACCAACCGGAGTATTTTCAAAAGTCTTGGCTATAAATATAATTGTCTCTTCAATTAGGCAATCATTTTTAATGAAAAAAAGCAAAATAATACCGATTAAGCCTGAGTCTAAAACCATTCCGTTAAGCGGAACCATCAGCAGAAAAGACTCTCACTGGGTTGACAGACGAGGCAGACCGTTACGCGACCTACGAATCTCGGTCACGGACAGATGCAACTTTCGTTGTCGATATTGCATGCCTAAAGAGAAATTCGAAAAAGATCATTCCTTTTTGGCTCACACCGAACTTCTGACTTTTGAAGAACTGGAGAGAGTTGCCAAAATTTTTATTAAAAACGGCGTTGAGAAAATTCGTCTAACCGGCGGAGAGCCTTTGCTAAGAAAAGGCATAGAGAACTTAGTCGCTAAGCTTTCTTCTCTGAAGACTTGGAACGGTAAAAATTTAGATGTTGCCATTACAACCAATGGCTCGGCCTTAGCAAAAAAAGCAAAAGCATTAGCAGAAGCCGGCTTAAAAAGGATTACAGTGTCTCTCGACAGCATGGACCCCGAGGTCTTCATGAAATTGAACGACGTGGGCTTTCCTCTCGAAAAAGTCCTCGAGGGCATTAAGGCTGCTGAAGAGGCCGGGATCCCAAGTATCAAGATAAATGTTGTCGTTAAAAAAGGCGTCAATGACGACAAGCTTTTAGATATCGTTAAGTACTTCAAAGGAACTAAAGTCATTGTCCGTTTCATTGAATTTATGGACGTTGGCGCAACTAACGGCTGGAGAATGGATGATGTTATTCCTTCTAAAGCTATTGTTGAACAAATCAACAAAGTCTACCCGGTTGAACCTTTAGATCCGAACTACACCGGAGAAGTCGCTACCCGCTGGAGATTCAAAGATGACGGCGGAGAAATAGGCTTCATCTCATCCGTTAGTGAGCCTTTCTGCAAAGAGTGCTCCCGCATGAGACTATCCGTTGACGGGAAAATCTATAACTGTCTTTTTGCCACTACAGGGTTCGATATTCGCCAGATGCTTCGCGGTGGTGCCACCGATGAAGAGATTGAGGAAGCTATCGGGCGTATTTGGTCGGCAAGAGAAGACCATTACTCGGAAATTCGAACTTCTGAAACCGTCAAAGAACGTAAGAAGAATAAGATTGAAATGTCTTATATCGGCGGTTAGTCCAAAAACATAAATTCTTTGAATTAAAAAGCTCTTCATCAAGTCCGGCTTGGCGCCGGACTTACTATTTACTCATCTTGTTCCTTATCTTTCTTCAACAAGATAGATAGCATGGACTTCCCTTGGATCATCGATTTCACAATAGAGTGTGCCTTCTCAGAATAAGGAGGATTAAATGTGTCCACAAAATTCAGTTTGCTCTGATAGAATACGGACTTAAGATTGGAAAAACTTTCGAAACCTGCTTTCCCCATGTAACGGCCCATACCAGACTGTCCCACTCCGCCAAACGGCAGATTGTGACTGACGGCATGCAAAATCGTATCGTTTACCGTTATGCCTCCGCAGGGCACCGTGGAGACGATGTTTTTTACTCTCTTCTTATTGTTATCAAACCAATACATCGCCAAAGGATGAGGTCTGGAATTGATAAAGTCGACCGCCTCCCCTATGTCATCATCAGGATAGGCAATAACCGGCAAAATAGGCCCAAAAATCTCTTCGCTCATTACTTCGATATCAGGAGGCGGATTGAGAACTATCTGTGGTCCTAGCTTTCTCGTCTTCAAATCGAACTGATCTCCTAAAAATAGAGATTCCACTTTAGAAGTCTGAGAGGCTTCCTGCAGCTGATTGAGTAAAGATTCAAATCGGCTTTGAGAGACAATCGAAGTATAGGAAGGATCTGCTAATCCTGCCGGATAGAGTTTTCTTGCTTCTTTTCTGCAAATATCCACAAAATTTCTAACGCGTCTGCGCTCTATCAGAACATAATCGGGAGCTATGCAAGTCTGGCCGGAATTTAAGAGCTTACCGACCATAATCCTCTCTACTGCTGCATCTAAAGGGTAATTCGGAGCAATAACCGCCGGAGACTTTCCCCCCAACTCCAAAGTTACCGGAGTCAAATTTTTTGCCGCAGCTTGCGCAACCTTTCTGCCAACTTGAGTTGATCCGATAAACAGCAAATGATCAAAAGGAAGTTCTGCAAAACGGGAAGAAATATCGCTTTCGCCCAAGACTACATATAGTTCGTTGGGCATAAAGTATTTTTGTACAAGTTCCTCTATTAAGGAAGAAAACACCGGAGTCGTCTCAGACAACTTCAGCATACACAAATTACCGGCAGCCTGCGCAACTGAACCAATAGAGAGAAAGAGAGGATAGTTCCAAGGTGCAATGATACCAACGACTCCCTTCGGCTGGAAAATTACTTCCTCACTTCCCGGAAGCAAATACGGATCCGGGACAAAGGAGCGAGGCTTCATCCATTTTTCCGCATTCTTCTTCAAATATCGGATCTGAGAAAGTGTCGGAAAAATATCCAGCATATCCGTGACGAAAGCATCTCTGCATCCAAAATCCGTATAAATCGCAGCCTCAATCCTTTCCTTATTTTCCAGAATCATATTTTCCAATCTGTCTAATCGGACAAATCTGTCTTTCCAAGCCGGATTTGGCTTTAATAAAACAGAATGCTTCATAGACATGAAAACTTCATTCATGGTTGCGGCGGCTTCCTCGAGGTCAATAATGAGAGGAATTTGGACTGATGTGTCTGTTTGAGGCTGCATTTTTCGGGAAAACTCTATTTCTTTCTTGACTAAATTCTAAACTTATTGTCCGCTTTTCGATTTGAGGCTCTTTCGATTGTTAATATTTCTTCGATAATTTTGAAAACGTAAATAAAATGTTTAATCCAACCTCAATAACTTTTATTGGCTACCTTATTGTCATGGTAGCAGTAGGCCTTTTTGCGTGGCGCTACACTAAAAATTTCAACGACTACATCTTAGGCGGAAGAAGATTGGGAAGCATTGTCACAGGCCTCTCGGTCGGCGCCTCAGATATGAGCGGATGGCTTTTGATGGGCTTGCCGGGTGCGGTATTTCTTTCCGGCATCTGTGAATCTTGGATTGCCATCGGTTTGGCCATCGGAACATATCTTAACTGGAAAATTGTCGCATCACCTCTTCGCGTTTATACCGAAGTTGCCCATAATGCTCTGACTCTTCCGGATTATTTCACTCATCGCTTTGAAGACAAGAGCAAATTGCTCCGAATTATCTCAGCTTTTGTCATTCTGCTCTTCTTTGCCATCTACTCTGCCTCCGGTATGGTAGCGAGTGCCAGACTTTTCGAAATGGTGTTTGATCTGCCGTACTCAACAGCTCTTATTCTCGGCACGATCGCAACTTTAGCCTATGTCTTCTTAGGCGGTTTCCTCGCTGTAAGCTGGACAGACACTATTCAGGCATCAATGATGTGTTTAGCTCTCATCATTACACCGTTAGCAGTGATGTGGGATCTTGGAGGTTGGACTGCCACCATTAATCAAGTTTCTCAGGTCAGCGCCAATCATTTGAACATGCTTCAAGGCCAAACATTCATTGGTGTAATCTCCCTGCTGGCTTGGGGTTTAGGATATTTCGGCCAGCCGCATATTTTGGTTCGCTTTATGGCAGCAAAAGACGCCAAAGTTATGCCTCAAGCATGCCGCATCAGCATGATTTGGCTTATCTTCTGTCTGGGCGGTGCAGTTGCAGCCGGATTCTTCGGAGCTGCTTATTTTGCTGCTCATACCGATGTTGCTGCCCCTGTAATAGCCAATCATGAAAGAGTTTTCATGGTTCTCTCCACTACTTTATTCAGCCCATGGATTGGAGGCATTCTTCTCTCGGCTATTCTTGCAGCTGTGATGAGCACCCTCTCCTGCCAACTTTTGGTTTGCTCCTCTGTTTTAACCGAAGATTTTTATAGGGCTTTCATCCGAAATAATGCTTCTCAGAAAGAATTGGTTTGGGTCGGCAGAGCCACCGTTATCGGCGTCAGCCTTGTAGCCATTTTGATTGCATTGGATCCGAACAATCTCGTACTTTCATTGGTTAGCTATGCATGGGGCGGATTTGGAGCTGCTTTTGGTCCTGCAATTATTCTTTCTCTCTTGTGGAAGAAATGCACTAAGAACGGCGTTCTGTGCGGAATCATTGTTGGTGCTCTTACAGTCTTGGTTTGGCACCAAGGTGGTTGGTGGGATCTTTACGAAATCGTTCCGGGATTCGTTTTCTCCGCCCTTACCATTATCGTTGTGAGCCTTTTGGATCCAAACAAACCTTCAAAATCCGTTAGTGATACTTTTGATTATGTACATGAAAAACTTGAAGAAGCTAAAAAGCTGAACTAATCAAGTTTTAGTACGCCTTTCAACTGCCTCTTGGAAAAACTTCAGAGGCAGTTTTTTTAACATCTTTTTAATTAATTCAAAGTTATTTCCTCACTTTGCGTCTCTATGCATCTTGCTTCCGGCCAAAATAGCTATATTGAATGCACCTATTATGGAGGTTGTTATGGACGACAAGTTAAATACTATCGAGAGAAAAGAATTACCGGATTCTGTTTTTGGCTTACCGGAAAGAAGAGAATATCCAATGCCGGATGCAGCCCATGTTAGAGCTGCAGAGGCGTATTTCAGATATTGTCCGGACGACTTAAAGCCAAAGCTTGCCCGTGCGATCCTTGCTCGCGCTAAAGAATATGGTGTCGATGTTGAAAGTCCAACCGTACTCTCCTACGCAGAAGAATAATCAATAATTTTTAGCCGTGTTAACTCTCACAGAAATTTAAAACTTGCAGGGGACCGATTTTTATGTATAATTCAGTCTCCTTTCGGAAGGGTGGCAGAGCGGTTGAATGCACTAGTCTTGAAAACTAGCGATGGGTAGCCCCCATCCGTGGGTTCGAATCCCACCCCTTCCGCCAGAATCTAATCCCAATAAGCTTCTCAATTGCCTCATAAGGTCTTAAAAAGCCTTAAAAATCATAAAGTTTTTGACATTCAATTTTTTAATTTTTTTCTCAATAAGAGTCATATGAGTCAGCGTATTTTCATTAAATCGTGGACGAAATGGTGTGAAAAATGGTGTGAAAAATTTTGATGACGGTATCTTGCACGCCATACTTTGATGGAACTAATATGAGTCTTTACACTGCTTTGGAAATCTAAAAAAGTATCCAAGGGTGTAAATTACTAAAATCTTCTGAAACCAAGTCAGAAACTTGACGACTACATCTGTCTACAGTAAACTTTGGTTAACAAATCGGAGCAAGTACTGTGGCCCGCGAATAAAATAACGCGGAATCTTTCGAGGGTGGTAATAGCGCAGTCTCTCCGATTTTTCTTTTCTTCGCATTCGTTCGAAAAAATCATTTCCAAGATTACTAGCTCGGCCTCGACAAGAGAACTTCAACCAACTAGAATTTCATAATCCACGAAGAAAGAAGCTGCGCCCGATTGAGCGGAGCTTCTCTCTTACTTACTTTTGTCCTCTTATTTTTTTAAGCTTCCCAGCTTCAGTTCCTTACTTGATTGTGCTTCCTGCCTGTTGTGCGGACAATCGTCCGAAAACAATGTTTCCGGTTACTGCATTTCCGCCGTAACGATCTTCACCGTGCCACTCTCCAACCACTTCACCAGCAGCATAAAGATGCGGGATGTGTTTTGCATTTTTATCCAGAACCTCATTCTTCGTGTTGATGTTGAGACCTCCCAAAGTACCCCAATGGCTGGAATAACTTCGATTGCATAGATCTTCCCTTTATTTAATGCCTCTGGAAGTTCTTTACGCCCAAAATCCAAATCTTTGCCGTTTTTGACAAACCCTGCATATTTTTGCATTTGATCAGCAAAGGCTTTTTCTGGTAACCCAACTTTCTTGGCAACCTCTTCGGGAGTTTGGCCCTCTGAGACAAATCCTAACCGAACGTACCCGTTATGAACTTTTTGGCGTTTGGCAGCTACTGCATCATCGTAAATCAACCAAACCTTTTGGGCCGGTTGGCGAAGCATTGCTGCCCCAAGTTCATTTCGAGGTGCGTTGTCATTGAAGAATCTCTTACCTTCTTTGTTTACTAGGATTCCTCCGTTAGTTCTAAAGGCCAGCGTAAGCATAATGCTTGTACCGGCTGCAATATTTGGATGTCCCTGAACTCGTTCCAAATGGCTGATTTTAGCTCCCAATGGACGAGCGAGTTGAATACCGTCGCCGTGGCTGCCGGGCTGAGCGGAACTCACCATTCCAAAGAATTCCGGATGATAAGAAGAAACTAAAGCGCCGTTATTAGCATAACTGCCAGTTGTCAAAATAACCGCTTTAGCTTTAATTTCATAAAGTCCAGTGTTTTTGCCTTGGGCTCTTCACGTATTACGGGGAAACGGAAGGGTGTTCCATAAGCCAGCCCTGAGTACCGTATAACCTCGTCTGGAACAAACTGGATAATGAAAAATCCCTCGCCTAAAAAGAAAGAGCCCTATTCAATTTACAAGGCTGTTCTAAACCTCTACGCTTTTTTAAACCAAAATATAGTCTAGGGCTAAAAAAGTTTGGGAGAGAAAAAGAGCCCACTCCCCAGTTTCAACTAATTTGCATCAAACATGCAACTTCGATGCATAGTAATGCTGCCACACATTCCGCAAACAAAAGACAAAAAGATAGGAGATGGGCAGGAAGTTCCAAAATTTAATGCCATTAGGCTGAGATGTATAGAACTGACAGCCTAGTTTATCGAGGTGACGACCCTTACAGAGCTCGAATTCGCTAGGCTTTTAATTTCAGACTCCTCGCTAAGTCTGGGGTCTACTCCACTGTAGGACTATCTGAAAAATCAGTAGTACTATTGTATGTGACCAGCACTAGTAACACAAGGCCAATACGAAGAAAAAGAAAATCGGAGATGCTGTTCAATTACCGTCCTCCGAGGACTCGGTGATGAATTTACACCGGACACAGTCTTATCTCCGACTTGCCGACAGAAGTTTAGCTCAGGACAGGGAAAAACTCAAGGTAACAGTTCTAGCAATCAGAGCTATGTAATCCTCTCGCCGCATCAAAAATAATTGGTACCAGAATTATGACAATATGAAATATTTCAAATCATTTGTCCTTCCTGAAATTGGTTGACTCTTCTTTGGTTTAAAAACTGTTTTTTGTTGTCTGCGCTTGCCTTTGTTCATATTGACTCCTTAAAGAGTCAAATTACTTCAGTCTAAGACACAGGAAAAGAATAATTAGGAAGTTATCAAAGATTCAAAAAGTTATTTCATCATATAATCCAAGGTACAACATCTAAAATCAAATTCCAACCCCATGTTTTCTCTTCCAACTTTTATCTTTTATTGCTTTACCTCGACTATCACGCCTGGACCAAACAATTTAATGTCAATGTCATGGGGAATGAGAGTTGGATTCTTTAAAGCGCTGCCGTTCAATTTAGGAGTTATTACCGGCTTTTTTGCAGTAATGCTTCTTTGCTGTATTGGATGCGCTGCTTTAAACAGCCTAATCCCGGAAATCATGGGCCCCATGAAAATTTTGGGAACCCTTTATCTGGTTTGGCTGGCGTGGAAGATCTTGAAAGCCGTTTATAGTCTGAAGCCATTTGAAATAGACAAGAAAAAAGCCTTTATCTCCGGATTCTGCCTTCAGTTTGTCAACGTCAAGATTATGGTCTACGGCATCGTTTCAATGCAGACCTTTATTCTTCCGCACTTTACCGACCCGTGGATATTGGTTGGATTTTCTTTCTTCTTAGCCGCAATGGGTTCAGGCTGCAATTTGATCTGGTCAGCTTTCGGATCCGCCTTTGCTCACCTCTTCTCTAAATACACACGTCCGGTGAATGCGGTCCTGGCTGTTTCTTTGCTTTTTTGTGCAGGTTCGCTTTGGATTTAAAGGAAAAACTAAGATCTTGGAAAACCTCTCCGTCCTTCCGGACGGAGAGGTTTTCCTGTGAGAGAGTTAATTATAGGATCATTCGTCCTTCAGAAGACGCCCCGCAACCTTATTAAAGCCGCCGTCAATGTAAACGGTCTCAGCAGTAATGCCAAAAGATTTTTCCGACAAAAGGAATGCAGCTAAATTACCAACTTCTTCTGTGCTAACTAAGCTTCTTAACAGGCTCAAATCCTTAGCCAGTTTCATCAAAAGTCCGAAATCTTTAATGCCGCTGGCTGCTAGAGTTTTAATTGGTCCGCATGAAATGCTGTTGGCCCGGATGCCTCTTTCTCCAAGATCGGCAGCAATGTAGCGGGTAACAGATTCCAGCGCAGACTTGCAGATAGCCATCGTGTTGTAGTTCGGCACAATCTTCTCAGCACCGAGATAGCTCATTGTGATAATAGAAGCTCTCTCTCTAAGAAGCGGACTAAATGCTTTTGCTAAGGCCGCGTAGGAATAAACTGAAACATTCATAGCCTGAAGGAAACCTTCTCTGGAAATGCCTTCCAAAAAACTGCCTTCAATGCATTCCCGAGGCGCCCAAGCAATAGAATGAACAAATCCGTCAAAACCTTCAGACCATTTTTCTTTAAGAGCAGAAGCAGCTGTGTCAATAGAATCATCGGAAGTCACATCCATCTTGATGACTTCACCGGCATTGAAATCATTGGCAAAACCTTGAACTCTGTCCTTAAATCTCTCATTGTTGTAAGTAAGCGTCAGTTGTGCGCCCTCTTCAAAACAAACCTTGGCTATCCCATAGGAAATAGAACGTTGAGAAGAGATGCCTGTAATAAGTATTCTTTTGCCTTCAAGTAATTTCATAATGCAATTCAAATAATTTAGCTTAGGCTGAACGTTGCCTAGGCGGAATTCTACCAATAGAAAAGACCGAGGTATCGAAATAGCTCGGTCCAAATACAATAACTTTCGAATTAGCCTTCTTTGACTATCTTCTTAATTTCCCACAACCGTTTAAAGGCTTCCGGCATATCGCTCTTAATCAGATCTTTTTGGAAAGAGTGAAGTCTGCGGTACAGGGAAGTCATTTCCTTTCTCGGTGCATATTCTTTATCAACGACTAAAACCTTCCGTAAATTAGGAATGATGTCTTTGAAATCACCTACTGCATAGGCAGCAAAGAGACAGTTGGTCACAACGGCCCCGCCCTTATTCTTGTAACGGACGACTTCGCTGTCCAACATGTCTGATTTGATCTGATTCCATAGAGAGTCTCGGCTGCCGCCCTCAGTTACCGTGATTCGGTTCAAATCCACGCCGGCCTTTCTATAGATATCTGTGATTTCCATGTAGTCATAGCCAATGGATTCAAGGACGGAGCGCCACATTACCGCCTGATCATCATCAAGGGTCAAGCCCAAGAAGCAGCTGCTCTTCTTTTGCGTCTCATCCTGCCCGCCTGTCAGATAGGGGAGGAAAAGAACACCGTTGCTGCCTGCCGGAACTTTTTCAGCTCTGGCACTAAGATCTGTGTAATAAAGAGCATCATCAGCTTTATGGCATACAGAGTCTTTGAACCATCTCAAAGCCAAGCCGCCGGTTCTGATGAAACCCCAGTAAAAATAAGTGTTAGGAAGAGAACCGCTGTTGAAGATGAGATTATTCCCTTTTTTGCTTAACTCAGGCACGATGCCGGTGGTCGAAACACAGAACATAGCGCAGGTCCCTGCGACGTCTACGCCTTTTCCCGGCTCGAAATTACCGCATCCAATCATGGACTGCATAGTATCGCCTGCGCCGGCACAAATCTTTGTTCCTTCACGAAGACCTGTGTATTCTGCAATTTCTTTTGTTAAGCCTCCGACAATATCCCACGGCTTAAGAATTCTAGGCATATAACGCTTATCAATACCTAAGATAGCCAGCTGTTCATCAGACCACTCTTTTTCCATAACCTTGTAGCCAAGGCCCCAACCGGACATTGCACCCCAGTCGATAAAGGCGTCTTTTCCTTTTAATCCGGCAAGATTCATCAGAATATACGGGCAGTTATGGACAAACTTAACACCTTGTTCTTGGAACTTGGTATTGTGCTTAAGAAGCCAGCGTGCAAACATAGCCGGGAACATACAGGAGGCAACCGGGTTGCCCGTCTCTTTGCCCCAAATGGAAAGATCCTTTTTATTAATGTACTCCACGTCGTCCTGAGTACGGCTGTCGAGATAGTTAATATAAGGAGTGATAGCCTTCCCTTCGGCATTTACGCCGGCGATACCGCAGATAACGCCGTCGCCCATAATCGAAACAATATCTTTGGGATCTCGGCCGATCTCTTTTAAATCTTCTGCGCAGCGTTTAATGCATTTAAGAGTGACTCCCAAGAAATCATCCAAATCCATCTCTACCCAACCGGGGTTAGGATATCGGAAACTGGTCGGAAGACTTTGTGAGGTAAGACACTCTAATTTTTCGTCATAGACAGAAACTTTGACGCTCTGTGTACCGGCGTCAAAACCGAGATATAGATTTCCCATAAGATTGCTCCGTTTTCTTTCTATTATATAGCCGGGCCTTTTGTCTACGGCCTCAGGACGTCCAAGGCTACAGCTAAGGACAATCACTCATTGTGCTGTTATTCTTCGTATGGAATCGGATCTTTTACCCCGTTTTCTTCAAACGCTTTCAAACGATCAATACAAGTTCCGCATTTTCCGCAGGCCTTTTCATGTCCTTCGTAACAGGACCAAGTAAGTTCAAAAGGAACCTTCAGCCTTAATCCTTCTTTGATAACACGCGCTTTGTTGAACTTCACCAAAGGAGCAGCAAGCTTGACCAATCCGTAGGTTCCAATGGAAATGGCTTGATCCATCGCTTGGGTAAATTCGGAAGAACAATCGGCATAGGCTTGGCCGGCTGCATCATCGGCATGAGCACCAATCCAAATTTCACAATCTTCTTCCGGATAAATTGACTGGGCTAAAGCAGCGGCCGAAGAAAGCATTAAACCGTTCCTAAAAGGAACGTAAGTCGAAACTTTTCCTTCCCCTTTTTCAGCAATTTGATCGGCATAGCTTTTATGTTCGATTGCTTGAGTGCTGTTTTTCAAAAGAGAACAGTCGCTGAATTTGAGAATATTTTCTAGGTTGAGAACAAAATGCTTTAGCGAATAAAAATCGGCAATCTTCTGAGCACAGATAAGCTCTTTGTCGTGCTTTTGCCCGTATTCAAAAGAAACCGTTGCTACATTTTCTCTGCCAAATTTTTCAACGGCAAGTGCGACACAAACTGTACTATCTGCTCCGCCGCTGGAAAGGACTAGCGCTTTCATCTTTGCTCCTCATACCGTAATTGGGCCGATTTTAGTCCTTCTTCCGGCTGCAGCTTACTTTCCAAACAAGGAAGCAAAAAATCCTTTCTTCGAATACGGTTCAGAATGACCACCAAGGAAGCTGTAGCCGGTCTTCTCAATTTCAGCCTTTATTCGTCTCATATCCGGCTCACTCTGGCTGATGATCTTGATCTCGGCTTTTTTATAAGACGCATTGATCTTGGCGTCCGGACAAATATTTCTAATCACATCTTTCAAATGCGACTCGCACATGGGACAGGCCATGCCTTCAACTTTAAGTGTCGTTTCTATCATGATTAATTGAGAATAATTATCATGATCAATTATAAAAATTTGCCTTTCGTTTTTCAACAATTCAGTAACTATTAAGTTATCATTTGCATAATCACACCGCATAAGCATTGATGTGAAGACCTTTAGTTTTCTATTAGTTTGAATGAATAGCAAATGATTCCGTTTCGTATGTTTATCTCTTATCCCCTCTGCTACGCTTTTGAGAGGACGGTAATACGATCTCAAACTTTTGAGAAAACCTGGTCCAATATGCGTCCGCACCTTGAAAGAGGCATTGAGCTTATTGCTCAGGAAGCCCACCCTGAAGGACGCTCTCTCGTTCGTAAATACGTTTACCAAGAACCGGCTGTCCGCAGAGTCGTTAATGACTGCCTGCGGGAAATCTTTTCGACCGATATCATGTGCATGGTTTCTCAGATCCAGAACAATCATCGGAAAATAGCCGCTCGTAAAAAAGAAATTATCGAATGGGAAAAAGATCTTATCGGCAGTCCTAAAAGGTCGTGGAATCCTTTGAACGCTTCCGTTCCTCAGCTCAAAGAAAAGATCGAGCGCAATAAAGTAAAAAATGCTGCTGACGAGAAACAAAATCAGGCTTTAATTGATTCTTCCTTGGAAAAATTAAAAGCAAGAGGCGTAAAACTTAATAAAGCCCAGCTTGAGGGTTTGATAAATACGGCTGACGGTGAAGATGTCGCTGCCATTATGGCCACGGCTGACTCCATTCGCTTGATTTTCCAAAAAATGGATTCTCAGTTAAAGTCCGAGGGTGCGACTCCCGAGCTTTCTAAGAGCTATGCAGGCTTTTATATGATGTGCTGCCGTCTTTATATTGAAGCCATCGACCGAGCATTACTTAAAATTGAAAAGTTTTACTTGCCCCGTGTCAGCGGCATAGAGAAAAATGCAGCTAAACAGATTCGCTCAGCAGAATCTAAACTGGGTCACTCCAGAATTACTCAAGAGCAAAAAGACATTTTGAATAAGAATTGCCTCATCAATGAACAAATTATTGAGGTTGCGAAGTTCTATACAAAGCACTTGAATACAAGGGCTAAAGATTTGCTCGAACTCAAAGAAAAAGCCGAATTAAATTACGATATTTCCTTGAACACCTTCTTCACTATGAAGGCCGGAGCCGACCTTTCTCTGCTGATGAAAAACTCGGAACAAGATTTAACGAGAATCTTTGAATTTGAGATGCCAAGTCCGGCCGCACTTTATGATGTAGGTTTCGGTGAACAGTTCACCGCGGTTACCAGACAGCTCCAACGAGAATAGAATTCTTTCTTTAGCTTTACACACTCAGACAATTTGGCCCGGGAGTCCTTTCTCGGGCCAAATTGTTTTGACTAGCAAAGAGTAATCTCTTTCCAGATATCTTCGGCTCTTAGCCTCTTACCGCCTTTCCGATCTTGATACTCAGTGTGAAGAAGTTCATGAGCCAGATGGGAGTTAGGCTCTCCCAGATACTCTTTGTACAGCTCTTTAATCATCGGGTTGTTATGAGACTGTCTTAAAGAATGTTCCTCATCGATGGTCGTCAGAACTTTAGTGCGGTCCAATTTAAACGGATGATAATCTCCGGCCTCTCTTGGCGTTCCTCCGCCATTGATGCATCCGCCGGGGCAAGACATTACTTCTATAAAATCAAAAGGACTCTTACCGCTGAGGACTTCATCCGCAATACAGTCCGCATTAGCCAAACCATGGACCACGCCGATTCTTAACGGAGATTTTCCCTCACCCAGCTCTATGGTCAGTTCCTGTTCCACGTGAGGATGCTCACTTGCTTTGAACTGAATAGAATTCACATTTTTACCGGTCAATACGTAATAAACGGTTCTTGCCGCAGCTTCTGCCACCCCCGCAGTTTTGCCGAAAATTACCGCTGCTCCGCTTCCTTTGCTCATAAACGGAGTATCAAAATCTTGGCCTTCCAGTTTTCTAAGATCAATGCCTTTTCCTTTCAAAAGTTTAGCAAATTCTCTTACGGTTAAAACCAAATCCACATCTGGAACAGAATCTTTGGCTAGTGCTTGTCTAGCCGCTTCATCCTTCTTGGCCGTACAGGGCATAATGGAAATAGAACGGATTTTCTCTTTTGAAATACCTGTTTTCTCCGGAAGCCAACTCTTGATTAAAGAACCCATTACCGCCTGCGGAGAACGGGTAGTTGAAATATGGGGAATCAGCTCGGGCTTATGCAGTTCAACAAAGTTAATCCACGCAGGACAGCAGGAGGTAAACATTGGAAGAACTGCATTTTTATCATTAAGGCGATTCAGCAGTTCCGTACCCTCTTCCATAATAACCACATCGGCAGAGAAATTAGTATCCAGAACACAATCGGCTCCGGCTTTTTTCAAAGCTTCTACGATTTTTCTCTCAACGTTCACACCGGCCGGGAATCCGAACTCTTCTCCCAAAGTAGCTCTCACGGCCGGAGCAAATTGAAATACGGTATAAATTCCCGGATCCGTCAAATAATCATTGGCAATATCCACTTGGTCACGAGCCTGGAGTGCTCCGGTCGGACATACGACCGTGCATTGACCGCATCGAACACAGTTATCCGATAACGCCCAAGGTTTCCCTTCTCTTAACGCGGCGGCTCGGTCCCTGCCGGCGCCTTTCATGGTCAATACATAGAGACCTTGAACTTTACCGCAAACCTCAACGCATCTTTCACAGCGAATACATTTGTTTGGATCCAGCCAAATAGCTCTGTCGGAATAATCTTCTTCCTTCGCTACCCTGTAGGATCCTGGAGCAATGCCCTTCTTCAAGTCCAATTTCTCGGCCAAATCCAAGAGTTCACACTTCCCATGTCTATCGCATCCCATGCAATTCATATCATGGTCTGCAAATAAAAGGGCTAGCTGCTTTCTCTGCGCCTGACGTACTTCAGGAGAATCGGTGCGAATTTCCATTCCGTCTTCTAAGCCGGTCTTACAGCTTGTCGACAGCACTTCTCTTCCGTCAGGATATTTAATTTTTACGATGCATAAACCGCAGGAACCGGGAGTACTTTCCAGTGTCGGATAAGCACAAAGAGTCGGAACAAAAAATCCAAGTTTTCTTACCGCTTCTAAGACTGTGAGCTTTTCTGTAAAGGTAAAAGGAACCCCATTAATCAATGCTTTCATTATCTTTCCTTTCTTTTACTTAGCGGTTTTCCCAATTGGATTGGCTGTTTCAACCAAAAGTACCCTGTAACAGCGCATGCATCTTTCGGCTTCTTCTTTTGCCTGATCGTCGGTAAGGCCCAACTCAACTTCTTCAAAATTATCCGTTCTGTTTAAAGGTTCCAATTCCGGAATTACTGTGCGGGAAGTAGAAATTATCGGCTTGCATTCAGCAGCATCATCAAATAGGCCAGCTGACTTAATCATGTCGCTCACCCTTTGTCTCTTATCAAAGGAGAATTCTTCGCCTTCCAGATACTCTTGAATTCGCTGAGCTGCTTTTTCTCCCTGTGCCATGGCTTCAATAAGAGAGCGTGGGCCAACTGCACAGTCGCCGCCTGCAAATACACCCTTCCTCGAAGTTTCTAAATTCTCATTGACGGCAATAATGGAGTCTCGTTTACCTAATTCAAGCTTATCTGCGCCGACAAATAATTCTTTTTCGAGTTTTTGCCCGATAGCAGCAATAACTTTTGAACAAGGAATAACAAACTCAGAGCCTTCAATTTCAGTCAGTTTTGATTTTCTGGAATTCGGATCGCCCTCTACCTTCAGTTTGCAGCAAAGTAAGCCTGTTACCTTGCCGTTTTCTACAACCAACTGTTTTTGCGCTGTCAGCCAATGAAAAGAGACACCTTCTTGATGAGCTTCATGAAGTTCGACAGGATCGGCCGGAGATAGTTGTTCGGTTCTTCTGTATACAACAGAGACTTTGCCTGAGCTGATTCTGACTGCCGTTCTGCAGCAATCCATGGCTACGTTTCCGCAACCGACGATTACAGTGTCTCCGTCATAATGAAGAGGTCTTCCTTTAGAGACTGATTTTTCGACTTGACGGAGAAAATCAATTCCGTCGGTATAGCCGACAATTTTCTCTTCGTCTTCCGGAAAACCGAGTTTGGTACCCTTAGCACATCCCACACCGAGAAATACTGCCTTGTATCCGTCGTTGAATAGATCATCTATCGAAAAATCTTTTCCAAACTCTCTTTCGAAAAGAACACGTCCTCCGAGATTTTCGATAACTTTACTTGTTTCGCTGGAGAGCAAATCCTTAGGAAGGCGATATTGCGGAATACCGGTTAAGGCCATTCCGCCTGCCCTATCTTTGCTTTCGATAATATCTACCGGATAACCGGCAAGAAGCAAGTGGTAAGCACAGGTTATTCCTGCGCCACCCGCACCAATAACAGCTACTTTAGGTTTATTTTGCGGGGCGCGCCTAGGTTTGAAGAGATGGTCTACGGACTCACCTAGAGAATCAGCTGCATAGCGCTTCAGATTTTTAATATCGACGGGGCCCTCAAGCTTTCTTCTTCTGCATGCAGACTCACAGAAATGAACACATACGCGCCCGCACGAACCAACTAGCGGATAGTTTCTTAAAAGAACTCCGGTGGCCAAATCCGACCTGGATTCCTTAATGTAGTCAATATATCTGGGAATATTAACCTTCGCAGGGCATGCTTCGATACAAGGCGCCGTAACAACGGAATACTGATCAGCTGATGTGTAGGCTACGTTCTTTTTTAGATCTTCAGGG
>UQNA01000061.1 GCA_900542195.1 uncultured Sutterella sp.
GGCGAGCTCGGGACTTCCACCCTATAGAATGCACTCATGCCGAGCACACAAAAAGCTCCGGATTTCTCCGGAGCAAGAGTAAATTAGCTAGTTTATTTTAAGGAGTTATTTGATGTAGTCGGCAGCGCTCTTGCCGGCGATGCGTCCGAAAGTAATAATGTCAGCGACTGCGTTTCCGCCGATTCTATTGCCGCCGTGAATACCGCCTGTGACTTCACCTGCGGCGAACAATCCGGGAACCGGCTTAGCAGTTACGCCAATGACTTCAGCCTTCTTGTTAATTCTCAAGCCGCCCATGGTGTGGTGAATAGCCGGAGTGATCTGAATGGCATACATCGGAAATACGTTGTTAGGCGTAATCATTTCCGGGCGTCCGAAAGCTTCATCTTTCTTCGTTTCATAGGCCTTAGCATATTGTTCCATCGTGGCTTTTAAGTTGACAGCCGGAACACCGATGCCTTTTGCTAATTCTTCGACATTGTTGCCCTTTACGGCCAGTCCTTGCTGAATGTAACCTTGAGCAAGCTTGTTCTTTTGTACTAAAGCGTTGTCAATCAAGATCCAAGCTTTGCCTGTCGGTTGAGCTAAAACGCCGGCTGCAACAATATCTCTCGGCAGAAGTTCATTGATGAAACGTTTGCCGTCCTGATTGACCAAGTAAGCACCGCGGCCGCGCATGGATTCAGAAATCAAAATGCCTTTAACCGGAACAACTGTCGGATGGGCCTGGATTTCGCGCATATCAACCAGTGTGGCTCCTGCCTTAAGACCTAAGTCGATGCCTTCACCTAAAGCTCCCGGGTGATTAGTGGTTGCAAAGCCTTTGTATTCCGGTCTGAGAGATTCAATCATTTTGGCGTTTGCACCGAAACCTCCGGTTGCCAACACAACGGCTTTAGAGTCGATGGTATATTCTTTTTTATCTTTGCCGATAACTTTAACGCCGGCAACTTTACCGTCTTTAACGATGACTTCTGTTACTTTATTAGAAGGACGAATTTCGATGCCCGGAATGCTCTTGGCTGTCTTGTAGAAGAGTTTCATGATGTGGGCGCCGACAGCAGAACCGTCACAAGGACCATGACCGCGGGCTACGGATTGGCCGCCGCCTCGGCCCATTCTATGGCAGAAATCTGCGCCGAGAGAAAGCATCCATGCTTCAGCTTCTTTAGCATTTTCTCCGAGAGCTAATGTCAATTCCGGATTGTTGAGGTAATGTCCGCCTTTTTGAGCATCCAATGACATGGTCATAGCGCTGTCGTGGGTGATGCCGTGTTCAAGCTGCTGAAGTGTTCTTGCAGCATTCATGCCGCCTTCTGCACGATTGGTGTTGCCGCCGATAATTGGCATTTTTTCAAGCATAATGACTTTCTTGCCTGCTTGGGCAGCTGTAAGAGCAGCAGACATACCGGCGCCGCCTGAACCGACAACAACCAAGTCAGTTTCTTCGGCAAACGCAAAAGAGCTAAGAGCAATTGTGCACAGGGAAGCGATTAAAAGACGTTTCATTATTTTCTCCTTGGAAGATTCATCGTTATCTCGATGATTGAATTTTTTCATGAAGAGGTACTTAAGTACCTTGATCTAGGTCAATGAATGTTCGATTAATCTTGTTCGCACAAAGTTTAGATGAGAACAGGAAAGAAAAGGATATGCAGAAGGAAAGAGGCTAGCAGTCTCCGGCGATGGAGAAAATTAGATAAATTGAGATAACGTAAAGCTAGAGCAAAAATGACTAACTTTTTGAATCTTTGTTGAAAACTCTTGCAGTGAATTAGCCAACCAATTGCTTTTATAGCCTGGGATATTTTAAAAAGAAAACGGCCGGCGAAAGCCGGCCAGTTTGGGACTATCTAAGGACTAGATAGATTCTTTTTCCATGTTAATTGCACCGCATGGGCATTCAGAAGAACAAATGCCGCAGCCTTTGCAATAGTCATAGTTGAAGATATAAGGAACGTTGTCGTCACCGGTCTTAATAACAGCATTGTCCGGGCAGACACCGTAGCAGTTATCACACTGCAGACAGTTACCGCAGGACATGCAGCGTCTGGCTTCAAACAAGGCATTCTCTTCGGTCAAGCCATGCTGAACTTCATCGAAGGTGTTCTGACGGCGAACCATGTCAAGCATCGGACGCACAGTCTTAGGAGCGTCAGAGTAATACCAAGTGTTGAGCTGGTCGAAAGTAACAATCTGATGTTTCGGCGGAACAACAACTTCTTTGCCGTTCAAGAAAGCATCAATCGCTCTGGCAGCTTTGTAGCCGTGACCGATAGCAACGGTAACGTTTCTTTCACCAGGAACCATGTCGCCGCCGGCATAAATGCCTTTAACGCCGGTAAACATGTTGGAGTCAACAATGACGCTGCCGTTTTCAATCTTTAAGCCTTCTACGGACTTCAGCAATCCTAAGTCAACGTTTTGACCTAAAGCTAAAACTACGGCATCAGCCTTGACGGTTTCAAACTCACCGGTAGGCTGCGGATGACCGTTTTCATCCAGCTTCATCTTTTCAATCTTGATTTCCTGACCGCTGTCTACTTCGGAAATAGTAGAAAGCCACTTGACGGAAACGCCTTCCTGTAAAGCTTCTTCAACTTCAAAGTCATGGGCCGGCATCTTGTCGCGGGTACGGCGATAGATGATGAGAGGTTCAGCACCCAATCTCTTAGCGGAACGAGCCACGTCGATAGCAGTGTTTCCGCCGCCGTAAACAACGACTTTACGGCCGAGCAGAGGTTCTCCTTCGCCTTCCATGCTTCTAAGAACAGAAACGGCATCAAGCATGTGCTTGGCGTCTCCCCCCGGGATGTATGCACGTTTGGCAAGGTTCGCACCGACCCCGAGGAATACAGCGTCATAGCCGTTATTCTTCATTTCGTCATTTACATCCATGACTGTCGTGTTAAGTTCAAGCTTAACGCCGAGGTCAAGAATTCTTTGGATTTCTTTATCCAGGACATGTCTTGGAAGACGATATTTAGGAATACCGTATCTCATCATGCCGCCGGCTTGCGGACTGCCTTCCTTAATAGTGACGTCATGTCCTTTTAAGGCCAATTGGTAAGCAGCTGAAAGGCTGGCAGGACCGGAACCGACAACCAAAACTTTCTTTCCGGAAAGTTTCTTCGGTTTAACGAAAGCATATCCGTTTTCGATAGCATGGTCGCCAAGGAAACGTTCGACGGAGTTGATGCCGACGGACTCATCTAAGCATCCTCTGTTGCAGGCGCCTTCACAAGTGTGATAGCACACGCGGCCCATACAGGCCGGAAGAGGGTTGCGTTTGGTTAAATGACGCCAGGCTTTTTCGTAGTTGCCGCTTTCGGAATAGAAAAGCCATCCTTGAATATCTTCGCCTGCAGGACATTGATTGTTGCAAGGAGGAAGCTTATGAACATAAGCCGGACGCAATGTTCTCCAGCTGCCGGTTCTGTTTTCCAGAGAGCTTCCGACATCAAGAGTAATAGCAAAAGGTTTTTTCACGATTTATCTCTCCTCGTTATAGTCTGTCTGCGCGTTCGTCAGCCTGAACTGCCGGAGGCATTGGTTCGCTTCTTTCATCACCAAGAAGACCGAAGCGGCGAATGTTTCTTTCAGCAATGGCTTTAATTCTGATCAAGGCGCTTTGATCGGCCTTCGGTCCGAATAAGTGAGCGTAGCGTTTCTGCAGCTTCATGTAGTCTTCGACAGGAGCAAGTTTTCTGATCTTAGTTACGTTAGTGATCTCGCCGTATTCAGCTTCAAAGACCGGGAATAAACCGGATTCTTGTGCCAAGCGGGCAAGTTTAACGGTGTCTTTAGAGGCAGCTCCCCAGCCGAGAGGGCATGGTACTAATACGTGAATATAGCGGGCACCATGGAAAGTCATGGCTTTTTTAACTTTTCTTTCCAAGTCGCGAAGGTCTGCGATGCTGGCTGTGGCAACGTAAGGAATACCATGAGCCATAGCAATCAGCGGAACTTCTTTACCTTGACCGAAAGCGTTGCCCGGATGGGAACCGACGATCTGGGTTGTGGCAGTACGGACAGCCGGAGGTGTAGCAGAAGATCTCTGAACACCGGTGTTCATATAGCCTTCGTTGTCGTAGCAGACATAAAGGACGTCATCGTTTCTTTCGAACATACCGGATAAGCATCCGAAACCGATATCGGTAGTACCGCCGTCACCGCCCTGAGCAAGGACACGAACTAAAGGACCACCGTTCTTTTTTGCTTTAACGCGCATAGCAGCGGCCATGCCTGTACCGACAGCAGCTGTGTTGCCGAAAAGAGAGTGGAACCATGGAAGCTGCCAGCTGGTTTCCGGATATGGAGTAGAGAATACTTCCAAGCAGCCTGTAGCGTTCGCGGCGATCAAATTGCCGTCAGTTGCTTTCATCGCAGCGTCAACCGTATAACGTGCGCCGAGTGCTTCGCCGCAGCCCTGGCAGGCTCTATGGCCGGAGTTCAAGGAGTTGAAGCGTTCAATATTTGCCTGTCCGGATCTTTGAGAAGGATCCAACAAACGGTTGCCGACTGTAAAAGTGCCGGTCTGATAGAACTTAATTTGATGTTCGCTCATTAGATGCCTCCTTTATGAATGCTGACGGAGTCACGAACTACTGCTTCAGCAAGAGGTCCTGTGTGACGATCTTCTTTTTCGCGTTTCAATTGTTTTTCAACGACTTCTTTATCCAAATCCAAGAAATAAAGCTCTTCAAGTTCGCCGTTCATGGCTTTAGTGAAGACGTCTTTAAGTCCTTTCTTTGTAATCGGACGGCCGCCTAAGCCGGCAATGACGGAGAAAATGTCTAAGTCCATCTTGCGGGTAGCACGGATAACATCGTCAGTAACAACACCGCCGATACCAACCTGCAATGCGCGGTCGATAACAACAACTTTCTTCGCCCCTTTCAGAAGTTCAGCAAGCTGTTTGTCCGGGAACGGACGATAGGATTTAATGCCGATTAAACCAACCTTCTTACCTTCTTTTTCCATTTCATCGATAGTGTCTTTAATCGTACCGATGACGGAGCCTAAGGCCAGAACAATGGTATCTGCACCTTCAATCTTGTACGGGCTCAACAAACCGCCGGATTTACGACCGAAGGCTTTTTCAAATTCTTCGGAAGCTTTTTCGATAGTTTGGAGAGCTTCAATAGTGTGGTGATGGAATAAGTAGCGGACTTCGGTAAAGGCTTCGGGACCTACCATCGCACCGATAGAAACCGGATGATTTACATCAAGTTTCTGTCTTGGATCGTACGGAGGCAGATAAGCGTCTACTTGTTCTTGTGTCGGAATGTCCATTCTTTCATAAGCATGGGTCAAGACGAAACCGTCCATGCAGACCATGATTGGAATGGAAAGTTCTTCGGCAATCTTGAATGCCTGGATGTGCATATCAACGGCTTCTTGATTGTCTTCCGCAAAAATTTGGAGCCAGCCGCTGTCTCGTTGAGATAAAGAGTCAGAGTGGTCATTCCAAATGTTGATAGGTGCGCCGATTGAGCGGGATGCAACGGTCATCACGATTGGAAGTCCCAAGCCGGATGCGTTGTACACAGCTTCTGCCATAAACAGCAGTCCCTGAGATGCAGTAGCGGTGTAAGAACGTGCGCCTGCAACGGAAGAACCGATGGCCACACTCATTGCGGCAAACTCGCTTTCAACGTTGATGAATTCGCAGTCTTGCAGCTTACCGCTTCCGGTTAATGCTCCAAGGGCTTCAACAATGTGAGTCTGCGGGGAAATAGGGTAGGCGCAAATAACTTCCGGACGGCAGAGTGCAATTGCCTGAGCGACGCCCTGAGAACCTTGAATTTGCTTAAGCATTCTTAGGCCTCCTTCATTTTCTTTTTAGCTTCAAGAACAAAGTTGTAAGCATCGGCGGCTACAAGACCGTTAGCTTCAGCAACTTTGCCTTTGTATTTAGTTTTGAACGCTTCCTGAATGCTTTCGAGCTTCAATTTGCCAGTAAGAGCGGCAAACCCAGCAAGCATAGCTGCACCAGGAAGAGGACGTTTGATGTGTTTCATCGCATATTCCGTTGCCGGAAGAGTAATAAGGTGACCCTTAGGCAGTTTGGCTGCCAAGTCTTCCAGGCCTAATTCTTCGACGGAATGAGAGCTGTTAATCAAAACATATCCGTTTGGAGTCAATCCACCGAATACGTTGACGCTTTCGAGAAGGGTACGGTCCTGAATCAAGACGGCATCCGGTTCCATAATCGGTTCTCTTAAGCGGATAGGTTCATTATGAACTCGGGCAAAAGCAACTACCGGTGCACCGGTTCTTTCACTTCCGAAACTTGGGAACGCTTGTGCATAGTGACCTTCAGTAAATGCAGCAATGGAGAGCATTTCGGCTGAGGTAACTACACCTTGGCCTCCTCGGCCGTGTAGACGAATCTGAAACACTTTAGTTCCTTTATAGTTAGTTATTGGGTTTACTTAATTAATCTTTCTGCTTCTTGAAGACGAATCTTAATTCTTCCGTCGACGGCGATAGGTTCTCCGTCTTTATTACTAATCATTAACGGATTGATGTCCAATTCATCAACGAATGGGAAGTCTTTAACCAGCTGAGAAAGTCTAAGAAGAATATCTTTAATCTGGTTAATATCAGCAGGGACAGCCCCTCTGGCACCTTCAAGAAGTTTGTAAGCTTTGACGGACTTAATCATGTCAAGGGCGTCAAGATCGCTCAAAGGAGCAAGTCTGAAGGAAACGTCTTTCATGACTTCCACGAATACGCCGCCTAAACCGAACATCATCATTGGGCCGTACTGAGGATCGGTTGCGATACCGCAGACCATTTCCCGGTCACTCTTAACCATTTCCTGGATGATGACGCCTTCCATACCGTCAAGGAGGTTCTTAGCTTTAAGCTTGTTGACCATGTCAGTATATTCAGCTCTGAGCTGGTCAGCGTTTTCGATACCAACACGAACACCGCCTACATCGGTCTTATGAGAAATCTTCTTAGAGTTGAGTTTCATAACAACCGGATAGCCAATCTTGTCGGCTAAAGCGATGGCTTGGTCTAAATCTTTGGCTTCGCCGTCCTTGCACACACGGATTCCGTATGCAGACAAGACAGCAAGACTTTCAGCGGTTGTCAGCTGTTCTCTTCCTTCTGCAAGGACAGAGGAGAAGACAGATGTAACTTTTTCGGACTCGACTTTAAATTCCGGGAATTTTCCTTCCGGTCTGGCGATCCATTTTCTTTGTTGGTTCAAGCGGTTCAATCCTTCGACAGCTTGTTCACCAAACATAAAGAACGGGATATTGACTTCCATCTCAGAAATCTTCTGGAAGAAGTCTTGAGTTGTCATGAATACGCCGACAACCGGTTTAGAAGGATTTTCGGCTTTGATTTCCATGATGGCTTTAGCGACATCAATGTCCTTCAAACCTAAGAACGGCAGGTAAATAACAACAACCATGTCTACGCCGTCGTCTGCAAGAACAGTCTTTAATGTCTGCTTGTAGTGTTCCAAAGGAGCAGATGCAATCATGTCGACCGGGTTCTTGACGGAAGCTGCCGGCGGAAGGAATGCGCGAAGATTATTCTTTGTTTCCTCGGACAACTGAGCCATCTGCATACCATGCTCAACTACAGCATCGGTACACATAATTCCAGGACCGCCGGAGTTAGTGACGATAGCAACGCGATCGCCTTTTGGAATCGGGCAATGGCTGAAGACTTTCGCAGTGTTGAATAAGTTTTCCAAAGAGAACTCACGAATAACACCGGATTGTGCCAAAAGGGCTGCTGCAGCCTTGTCGGCACCGGCCAAAGAACCTGTGTGAGAAGAAGCTGCAGAAGCTCCGGCTGCAGAGCGGCCCGCTTTAAGAGCTACGATAGGTTTCTTTTTAGTGGTTCTAGTTGCCAATGTTCTGAATTTCTGAGGGTCGGCAATAGATTCCATGTAAAGCAGAATCTGATGAACATCGTCAACATTTTCCCAGTATTCAATAGCTGAGTCGGCATTGACGTCAGCTTGGTTGCCGATAGAAATGAACTGTGCAAAACCGATATTCAGATCTTTAAGGATATTTAGAATACCGCCGCCGAGGGCTCCGGACTGAGAAACGAAGCCAATGTCACCGCGAACCGGGAGAGTTTCGGCAAAGCAAGCGTCTAAGCGAACCTTAGGATCGGTATTTACAACTCCCAAGCAATTTGGGCCAACGCAAGTCATTCCGTATTCATGAAGTTTGGCGACTAAGGCTTCTTCTAACTGTTTACCTGCGGGGCCTGTTTCTTTGAAGCCTGCGCTGATAATCACGACGCCCTTGATGCCTTTCTGATGGCATTGGTCGATTGTTGAAAGAACAAACTTGGAATTAATAACGATAACGGCCATATCGATAGGGCCGGGAACATCCAAAACGGATGGGTAGGCTTTTAAGCCTTGAATTTCAGAATCTTTAGGATTAATCGGATAAATCGTTCCAGAGTAGCCGTATTTCTGTAGATTCTTCATGATATCGAAACCAATGGTGTGTTCTCTGGAAGATGCACCAATGACTGCCATCGAGGCAGGACTCATGATTTTGTCCATTGCACTTACTGACATCTCATTCCTTTTTTAGTAGAGGCTAAAAATTATCAAAAACAAATGCTCAGTCAACAAGGGACTATAACCATCGTTTTGAGGAACAAGATGGTTTTGATCCCATCGCAGGTCAATACTTAGCTGACCTGGTATTTTACAAGCAAACCAATGTGTAAAAATTTCACATTATGAAAATGAAATTTATAATTTGAAAATAGGTTTGTACTTTAACACTAAACAGTTGAATCCTGAAGACAAGTTGTTACTAAGATTTAAATTTTTTTTATACCAAATTCACGTTAGTGGAGAGAGCAAAGAGGTCGACGGAATTGAAGGAAAAATTGCATAAGCCTGAACCAATCTGAAAATTGCTGGATTTTTTGTTGTTTTTTTAGAAAAAAACAGCGGGAAGTCAGTAAACAAGGGGGTTTGCGACTAAAAAATTATAAAATTTGTTGCAAATTAGCGTATAGTGGGACTGTTAACTATGTTCTAACCTTCAAATAACCGTCGTAAAGGGGAATTCCAATGAACAAGACTGAAATGATTGATGCGATTGCTGAACAAACAGGGCTCACAAAAGCCGACGTTGCAAAAGTTCTCAACGCATTCGTAGAAAAGACAGTTGAAACTGTAGCAGCTGGTGGTGAATTCACAATCATTGGCTTCGGTTCCTTCAAGTCTGCTGTCCGCAAAGCACGTGAAGGCCGCAATCCTTCTACAGGCGCTGTTATTAAGATCGCTGAAGCCACAGTTCCAAAATTCGTAGCTGGCAAGAAGTTCAAAGATGCAGTCAATGTACCTAAGAAACCAGCTCGCAGAACTAAGAAAGCTGCTAAGAAATAAGAATTAATCTTTTCTGACAAGAGCTCTCGAGTAAAATCGGGGGCTTTTTTTAATCTCCTGTCTAGTCTTGATAATCCCAGAGCTCGAAAAGTTTTCCGTTCCTTAGAAAAAAATTTTCTTATAATTTTTCAAATCAGGCTGCCGTTTCCCTACTGAATTGTTTTTATTCTTTCTATGACTCATTGGCTTCGACCACAGAACCTAAGAAATATAACTTTCTTTCTCCTTCTTCTTTATTCCCTAGTTCAATGTATTTCGATTGCTGCAGCGAACTACACCTTAGGGGTATGCGTGTTCTTCTCTCTTTTATATGGCTCTTCAAATAAAGAAGAGGTTAAAAAAAATTTTGCAACTTATAAAACTTATTTTTTCGTGGCTGGGGTTCTTTTTGGCAGTTTGCTTATATCGGCTCTCTTTGCCGGCACCTTACCAGAGAGTCTTAAAGTATGGTTTTTTCGATACGCTTATAGGTTTGCTCCGTTTGTAATCGTTACACTGTTATTTCCAAAATCTAAATATGTATTGCCAGTGATTTTTCTTACCATCTCTTCTTGTATTGTTACCTCGGTAGGGGGCATTATTCTTGCGGATGAATCACAAGGTTGGCGAGTAAAAGGGTTCTTTGGACACCCTATGACACTGGCGGGATTTCTTTGTTGCGTTCTTCCAATTGTCTTTGCATGGCTTCTTTTATCAATTAAAGAAAAAAAAATAAGTTGGTTCTGTTTAGGGAGCTTTTTGTTTTTGTGTACCACTCTTCTTTTGAATGAAACAAGGGGGGCATGGATAGCCTGTATCGCATCTTTTCTCTTTATAACGGTTTGGTTTGCAATTCAAAATAAAAAAGTGGCTATAGTGTCACTTCTTCTAGTGGTCTTTCTAGGCATTGCTATTTCCGCTTCTGATCGTTTTTCTCAGAGAGCTTTGTCAATTACTAGTACAACTTTAGTTTCTAACACCGAAAGACTTTTAATGTGGAAAAGTGCTTCACAAATGTTCCTAGACCATCCTCTAACGGGTGTTGGTTTAGGGAACTACAAATCCCAATACCAAGGGAAGTATATCTCTCCCGAGGCAAAAGAAAAAAAACAGGAACACGCCCATAGTAATATCTTCCAAATGCTCGGAGAAAATGGTCTTGTTGGATTATTAGGTTATTTGACATTCTTTTTATTTATTTTGGTTAAAAGTCTTATCGGAGCATTTAAAGGAGGAGCGTTCTACTCGGCAATTGTTTTTTCTATTACCTTAGCAGTTTTTCTTCAGGGTCTGACAGAATTTAATTTTGGAAATTCTGCCGTTATAAGATGTTATTGGGTTTTGTTAGCCACTTTTTTAGTTCTCGAGAATAGCCAAAAAGAATATTTTCTTCATTCCTTCAAATTTGGCGAATTAAAAAAACTATTTTGTATGCGCCTTATCAACCGATAGATGCAGATAAGAATCCAATTGTGGTTAGATTGCGAAAAAGATTGAGACGTTTTATCCTTCAAAGTTGAAGCAGGCTCGAGATTCTCTTCGGTAGGAACTTATTTCTTTCTTGCCGAGGAACCGACTTCGTTCCTCTTTCTTCCTCTCTTCCTTAATAATTCGATTTTTTTCCGGAGTATTGACTTTGATAGTCAGGTACAACTCATTCTTCAACATATAGTTGTATAACTTAGGGCTGAAAATCCTAACCCGTTGGCAGAATCGTAAGCTCTCCGTCGTAAATATGTTCCCTGCGACTTTTAACTGATATTAGTTCCAGCTTTAGTCGTAACTAATTCCGGTCATCGTAGATAAGAGCTTGTTCCAGGTTCTGATTTCTGACACCAAGTATTTTATCTTCTCGATTTTGGCTTCTGAATTGGATTGAATCCAGAAAGTATCCTCAAGTATTTCAAGCCCATACTGGAGTATTCCGTTTTCATCATCGTTAATTTCGGCTCTCGCCAGCTGTTCCAGTTGTGAATATCATTAAGAACTAAATTACCCCATTCCCAAGCTGATAAATTTTTGATTCCGTTTTTGACGGTCGTCACTGGCTTCGTTTTATTCTCAAAAATGCCGTTAATTTCGATGTTTTTTATTAATGGAATTTTTGGGATTAACCTCAGCTTCCGAGCTTAACTGCAATCAGCAACCATTTTATTTTGACAACAAGTTCTATGAAAAATTTGCTAGGAGAGATGATTGGGTTGGGAATGGTGCAGGGAAGAACTGTCGATTTTTTATAGACTGAATTGACCGGATGATGAAATTTTTATCACAGATTCAGAGAGTCAAAGACAATGGAAAATATAAATTGGCTCCGCGAGCTCTGTTCCCAGAGAGAAACATCCAGGATTTGATCAACAGAGACCGGAGTCACATATTCCTTGAAGATGTCTGAATATGCTATGACACCAATGATGTTGAGAGGAGAAAGAATGCCCCTTTCCTTGTCCATCATGGAAATAGAAGTGTCGTGCGTTCTCCAGATTATTTCGGAAACTGGCAAACTTTATGGAATTGATGATGTCGCAGGTTGGTTAATGGAATATACAAGAGAACTCCCGGTCTACTGCGAAAGTAAAGCGTGGACGGAAAAAGCTGAAAAGGCACCGTAGTTGGAAACCCAAGTTGACAATTACGGGCGGATGGAAAGGAAGGAGAAAAGAACTCGCCTTCGACTTTAACTATAGAAAGTATCTTTCAAGGAACTACCATTCTAAAAAGAAGTCGGAACTAAGATAACACTTCTAATTTAGTAGAGGCTCAGCGCTTGATAGTGAGCTTACGTGAAACTACAAATTTGTTATTATTTTGTATCGGAAATGGCCGATAAAAGTTTGAAAAAAGCTCTTCAAAAAATGCTCTGAAATATTGAAAGGTTTATTTAATAAATTAGTGAACCATTAATTTGATAAATTACATTTTTACTCAGACCTGTCACTTTACTGAGAAAAAGAACCATCAACGAATAATATGGACTATGGAATGAAAAAAATAGCTATCTTTGGAACTGGATATGTAGGTTTGTCCAACGCCGTTTTGTTAGCACAAAATAATGAAGTCGTTGCAGTGGACATACTTGAAGAGAAGGTAAATCTTATTAATTCAAAAATTAGTCCCATTGAAGATAAAGAGATTCAAGAGTATTTGTTGACTAAGCCATTGAATTTACAAGCTACAACAGATGGGAGAGAAGCGGCTAAGGAAGCTGATTTTATTGTTATCTGTACTCCTACAAACTACGATCCAGCTACTAATAAATTTGATACGTCAAGTGTCGAATCCGTTTTGAAGGAGGTCTCTCATTTAAATCCGCAAGCATGCATAATTATTAAGTCAACTGTCCCAGTAGGTTATACTGCCCAGTTAAAAGAAAAAGGGTTCAAGAATGTTATATTCATTCCGGAGTTTCTTCGAGAAGGAAAGGCCTTGTATGACAATCTTTATCCTTCCAGGATTGTAGTAGGGGATCATTCGGAACAAGCAAAAGAATTTGCTTCTCTCTTACTTTCCGGGGCGCTTTCTACTGATATTCCGGTTCTTTATACCTCATCAACAGAAGCTGAAGCAATAAAGTTATTTTCTAATACCTATTTAGCTATGCGAGTGGCGTTTTTTAATGAACTCGACAGCTATTGTCTAGCAAAGAACCTAAATTCTGAGGAAATTATCAGAGGCGTCTGCTTGGATCCAAGAATTGGCGACCATTATCGTAACCCATCTTTTGGGTACGGAGGATACTGTCTGCCTAAAGATACTAAACAGTTACTTGCTAATTTTTCCAACGTTCCGCAAACTCTAATCAAGGCTATTGTCGAATCTAATAAGATACGAAAGAAGTTTATTTCAGATCTTATAAAAACAAAAACTGATGGAACGATAGGGATTTATCGGCTGATTATGAAAAGTGGATCCGATAATTTTAGAGACTCTGCCGTGCAAGACATTATCTCTGATTTGGTGCAAAGCGGAAAGAATGTGATTTTGTATGAACCAAACTTCCATGGGGACAGATTCCACGAAGTTCGAGTTTGCAAAGATCTTAAAGAATTTAAAAAAGATTGTGATCTAATACTTGCAAACCGTTATGCATCTGAATTAGCTGATGTAAAGGATAAAGTTTTCTCAAGAGACATTTTTTTCAATAACTGATATGAAGAAGAGCGTTGTTGCCTATGTAATGGCAAAAAATGAAGAAGAAAGAATTGAGTCATGTGTGAGAAGTTTAGATTGGTGTGACGCTGTTATTGTCGCAGACACCGGCTCTCTTGATCAAACGAAACGGATAGCTGAAGCTGCAGGCGCTAATGTTGTAGATATTGAATTCAAAGGCTTTGGAAAAACAAGAAATTCAATCATCGATTTAATCGATGCGGAGTGGATCGTTTGTTTTGATGCTGATGAGCAATGCACAAAGGAACTTGCGTTAGAGATACAAAGGGAAATTAGCTCAGAAAACTTTGTGGCATTGAAGGCACCGAGAAAAAATTTTCTTTTGGGAAAAGAGATATTGCATTCTGGCTGGAATCCTGATTACAGGCATCCGGTAGCATTCAAAAAAAATTGTGCAAGGTACAACGAAAACGAAGTTCATGAGGGGTTGATTATCCAGGGAAAAGAAAAAAAGTTAAAGTCTAAATTTCTACATTATTCGTTTAAAAATCTAGGGGAATATGTCTCTAAATCAATTAAGTATTCAGAATTAGGAGCTTATGAGCTCATCAAGAAAAAGAAGAGAGTCAGTTTAAATACCGCTCTTCTTCATGGTTTTTCTAGATTTTTTCGACACTATTTCTTCAAACTTGGATTTTTAGATGGTTGGGCAGGTTTAGTTATTGCATCTACTTCTTCTTATGGAACCTTCATGAAATATTCCCGTGCTCATGAGATGCAAGAAGAACAACGAAAAAAAAATTCAAAAGTTTAACTATTTTCTTTTGAGGATTTCTTGATACAGTTGAATATATCTTTCGGCCATCTTATCGATGGAGAGAGTTTGGACAAATTCAGAAGCATGGTAACTCAAGTCATTCCTCAGCTGAGGTTCCGTTTTTAATCTCAATATCGCATTAGCTAAGGCTTCAGGAGAGGAAGGAGGGATCAACAGCCCCGTTGTTTGATCTTTAATTATGTCTGGAATTCCTCCTACGGAAGTTCCTATAACTGGAGTACCAGCCTCCATAGCCTCTAAAAGAACGCTTCCTAATCCTTCATTCCTAGAAGGCAGGATGAGACAATCTGCTATTTGGAACCAATTTCCCATGTCCTTTTGTTTTCCAAGAAACACAACATTTGGAACATTTTCAGCGAGGTTTCTTAACTCTTTTTCAAAAGGCCCTTCTCCTAAAAAAAGAAAACAGATCCCATGATTACTCAAAATTTTTGCGGCCTTTATAGAGATATCAAATCCCTTATGTTCCAAAAGACTAGCCGCTTGAACGACAATAAATTTATTCTTGTATAAGCTTCTTTTCCTTCTGACTGTCTCTTCATCAAAGGGATATTGGACTGGCGAGGAAGGAATAAGATGTACGGTGGAGCTCCCCGTAAACTCTTCTAAAACCTGACATATTTTTGAGGAAATTCCTACCAGGGCACTTGCCCGAGAATAATTTAACTTTGTTAAGAATCTGGCCTTAATTGGATTGTCAATTCTTCTAGTGATTAGATAAGGGGTTCCTAAGCAGTGGTGTAAGGCAGCCCAGTGAACAGCTCTTCCATCGTGAGCATGCACCAGAGATACACCTTTTAGATAGGATTGAAAATGACCACTAAAAGGATTAGTTGCTTCTATAACTGGTATACCTAAATTAGAAAATTTGTCTGTTAAAAGGCT
>UQNA01000062.1 GCA_900542195.1 uncultured Sutterella sp.
CCGTACGGTGGGTGCTGTGAGAGGGGGACGGGGCAACCCAACCCTCTACTCGATTGGGCGCCCCTCAGAAAAAGGTTTAAAGAAAATATGCCTATCTAAGGATAGGGCTTGCTGTGCAAGGGATATGTACAACCCTGAGGGATAGAAACATGTCTCCCTCACCCTCCAAATTTGTATACCTATTTATGGGGATACTACCCCTCATCCAATCATCCGATATATGAAAGGTTTAGGTTGAACATCCAATTTATCCGCTATGGTTAAAGGAGTAAAATTAGGGAAACTACTCACTTGTAGCAATACCCCAAACGATAGTAGGACTAATATTATGTGCAACAAAATTGTCGACCTCTCTGTCTCCAGGAGGACGTTGATTAAAGGCGGCGCAGCGGCCGCTGCAGTGGCAGCAGCACCTGCGATCCACAATTGGGCTTTTGCCGAACAGATCCAAAAACTCGAAAAAGAAGGTTGGACTAAACATCCGGTAGCCTGCACTATGTGCGGTGCATATTGCGGAATCTTGGCGATGCGCAAAGAAGGCGAGCCCGTTTCCGAAAAAACAGTAAGAATTTTCCCGAACCCCGGACATCCTCAGCGCGGTTACTGCGGCCGCTCTGCAGCAGCTATGTGGGTTTGGAATCATCCATTGCGTTTAAGAAAACCTTTGAAACGCGTTGGTGAAAAAGGAGAAGGTCAGTTTAAAGAAGTGACCTGGGAAGAAGCTTTAAACGACATCGCAGCTCGACTCAAAGACATCGTTCAAAAAAATGGTGAAAGCAGTGTTGTTTCTACTTCTCACAGCTTCCAAGGGTTCAGTAAGTGGCTTACTTTCCCGCTTGGATCCCCAAATAACATCGGCCATCAATCTTCCTGCAATGCAGCCGGTATTTCAGGCCGTCACTTAGTATTCGGTAAAGGATATGACGGCGCAGGCAAGTTGGAGCCGGATTATGCAAATCTGCGCTACATCCTCTTGATTGGCCGTTCAATGGGTGCCGCTATGGGCGCTCTTCACACCTTGAACGAAGCTCGTGCAAGAGGAGCCAAGGTTGTTACTATTGATCCGAGAATGCCGGATATGGCTTACGGTGATGCAGAATGGGTGCCGATCCGCCCGGCCACCGATACGGCTTTTGTCTCCGGTCTGATCAATGAAATGCTTGCTCAAGGTACTGCCGATCTTTCCTTCATTGAAAAGCACACTAACGGCGCTTATCTCATTAAGGAAAACGGTGCCCCGTTGACCCAAGCAGATCTTCTTCCTAACGGAAGCAAATCTCTTTATGTTGTGACGGATGGCAAAGGTAATTTAGCATTCCGCGGAGTTAAGAAAGACGACAAAGGAATGGCTGTTGGATTTGATGAAGATCCTTCTTTCAGAGCGGACCTTAACGCCAACACCACAGTCAAGTTAGCCGACGGTTCCGAGAGTCCTGTTAAAACAGCATTTGTTCTTATTAAAGAAGAACTTGCAAAGTTCACTCCGGAAAAAACAGAAGAAATCACTGGTATTCCTGCCGCTAAGATTCGTCTTATCGCAAAAGAATTCGCTAACTTCAAGGGCGTTATTGACGACGGTTGGTACAGCGCTAAAAACGGTACGGACGTTCAGCTTTATCAATTAATCTGCATCGCCAATGCTTTTAACGGCAACATCGATGTCAAGGGCGGCTTGGTAGTTACAGCCGGCGCCGCATTGAAGATCCCAAGCGTTGCCGCAGGTAAAGGTCCTAACGGCGAAACTTGGAAGATGGCACCGGAAAAGAGAATCGACAAGATTATCTACCCTGATGCAGAAGGAACTTTCAAAGTGGCCCTTGAGGCTGCTGTGACAGGAAAACCGTATCCTATCAAGGCTGCCTTCTTTGTCGGAACAACAATGTTCCAGAGAGAAGCTAACAGCCAGGAGCTGGCAGACAACCTCAAAAAACTTGAACTTTGTGTAGTTCAGGACGTTCTTCCTCAAGAAATTGTGGATTATGCCGATTATGTTCTTCCGGCAACTTATTTCTTGGAAAGAAAGGAAATGAGCACCGTTAAATGGGCTCTGAACGGTTCCATTTATCTGTCTGATCCGCAGATCGAACCTCCTAAGGGATGCGAAGCTCGTCACGATGTCTGGATTCTTCTTGAAATCCTCCGCAGAGCCTTCCCGGAAAGAGCCGAGCGTGTAGGTTATAAAGAATGTAAGACAGCCGAAGAGTTCAACAAGTATTTTGATGCCTTTACACAGCGTGGTTTCGATCAATTCCTCGATAACTGCGATAAGGCAAAACCGGGTTGGAAAGCACAAATCCAAGAGGATATCGCCACAAAAGGTTGGTCTACGATTACGAAGAAGGTTTATGGAATTTATCCGTACAAGAAGCCATTCGGAACACCGTCCGGCAAACTTGAGATCTATTCCTTTAAGCTTTTCTCTGATCCGGGATTCTTGAAATCTTTTACTCCGTTCCCTGTCTACAAACCGTCTCCGGCATATACAGCACCGAAACCTAACTCTAATGAGTTTGTTTTGGTCTCGGGTAAAAACTGCAACAGCTGCTCCGGTTTGAATATGTTCACTGAACCTACACGTTATTTGGGCGATAGAACGGTATGGATGAACATCGACGATGCCGCAAGACTTGGCATCAAAGATCAAGAAATTGTTGAAATTGAAGGCTTGGATACCAAGGTTAAGGCAACAGCGCCTGTAACAGTGACTCGCAAGGTCATTCCTGGTTCAGTGTTTGCCTTCGGGTTCTCCGGCGGTATCCGTACCAAGAACTTGATTAACCCGGAATATCAATTCGTTAAAGAAGGTATTAACACTCACTGGTACGCAACAGGTTATGCGGAGCCGATGTTCGGCAACGTAGCCAATAACAGTTCCGTTCGAATTAATAAAGTGAGAGGCTAAAAAATGGCGACAAAAACAAAACAACTAGCACACCTGTTTGATGCCACTCAATGCATCAGCTGCGGTGCATGCATTGTGGCCTGTTCTCAGACCAACTTCCCCGAGATGGCTCACAGAAGCATTCCGGGAAGAAATTTACTTGCTTCAAACATCAAGATCTACCGTTCTGAAGAGAACCGTCCGGTCAACATTTTGGTTCAGTGCCAACAATGTGAAAACGCTCCATGCGTAAGCACATGCCCGTTTGGAGCTAACTATTACGATGAAAACGGCTTGGTTAGAAACGACCCGAGCAAGTGCGTCGGCTGCAACTATTGTATTGCCAGCTGCCCGTACGATTGCAGATGGTCTCACCCGGATACCGGTTTGCCTGTCAAATGCATCAGCGAAGGTTGTTTGAAGCTGATTAAAAACGGACAACAGCCGGCATGTGTCCAGGCTTGTCCTGCAGAAGCAAGACTTTTCGGCGACACAATGGATCCGAAAAGCGCTATTTCTCAAAAAATTGCTTCGAGCCGTACAGAAATGCTTATGCCTAATAAAGGTACGAAGCCTAACTTTTACGTAGTGGTGTCCAAATGACTGAATTAGTTTCTCTTACACCTCAGCTTCAAACAGCAAATTGGGGCTGGACAATTGCCATGTTCCTTTGGCTGGTCGGCTTATCCGGCATGGGATTTTTCTTGAATTTCTGGATTCGTCAGAAGAATTTCGTCTACGTTCTTACGGTTTCCGGAATCTTGGGTACCTTGTTGGTAGCCAGCCATCTGGCACGTATGCTGAACCTGCCGATTGCCATCTTCAGTGCTCTGTCAGCGGGCTCGTTCAATACACAGTCCTGGATGCTCATCGGTATTGTTTTGTTGTCAGTGCTGTGCATCGGGTCCGTTTTTTACTCATTGATCTGTGCCGGTATTCTCTTTAAAGGAGAAATGTGGCAGAAGATGGCTAAGTCAAGCTGGTTTAACTTTATTTTTGCAGCCCTTGGCGTCTTGTGCACAATTTATTCCGGATTCTTGCTGACTCAGGCCGTCGGTATTTCCTTCTGGAATACAGCCTTGATTCCATTGCTTTGGATTATGTCCGGTCTAGCCAGTGCTATCGGTTGTATTGAACTTTTGGTGGCTTTCCATCTTATCGATACTAACAGTGTCCGTTGGAGCCGCAGAACAGCTCTCTGGGTTGAAATTGCTGAACTCTTCACAATTTTTGCCTTCCTCCACGTTGCCTTAGGTTCAGTTTTGACCGGTGCACGCGTCGGTGCAGAAAGTCTTATCAGCGGACCTCAGTCAACCATGTTCTGGGTCGGCGTCATTGCCTGCGGTTGTGTAACTCCTTTGCTTTTGAACTTGGTGACCAAGAATCACAAGGTCTTAGCCTGCGGTGCGGTCTTAGGTATTATGGGCGCTCTCTTCCTTAGAGCTTCCGTACTCTTCGCCGGTTACTACGATCCAATCGTTTTCTAATTCCTTTCTCAGACGATAGACGCGGCCGCCTTCGGGCGGCCGTTGTCTTTGTGGAAAAGCAACAGGCGTGAATTGAAGTTTAGAAATAATACGTAATTTGTCCAAAAGTAATTAATGTAAAAATTTATTAGGGATTTCCTTATAAGATAAGTGTTGTAAGCAAATTATCCAATTTATTTCAAATAGTAAAGGGCCTACTATTTTCGGACTACCTAGCAGGTAGTAATACCCCATTCCAAGTAGGACTTTAACTATGAGTAATCAAATTATCGACCTCTCTGTCTCCAGGAGGACGTTGATGAAAGGCGGCGCGGTTGCCGCTTCTATGGCAGCAGCCCCTGCAATTAATAATTGGGCTTTTGCCAAAAAAATTGAAAAACTTGAAAAAGAAGGTTGGACTAAACATCCTGTCGCTTGCACAATGTGCGGCGCCTACTGCGGTCTGCTCGCTATGCGTAAAGATGGCGAACCGCTCTCCGAACATACCGTCCGAATCTTCCCGAACCCGGGACACCCCCAACAAGGTTATTGCGGCCGTTCAGCTGCTGCAATGTGGGTGTGGAACCATCCTCTTCGTTTACGTAAACCATTAAAACGTGTAGGAGAAAAGGGTGCCGGCCAATTTAAAGAAGTTACCTGGGATGAAGCTTTAAATGATATTGCTGCCAGACTTAAAGACATCGTTGAGAAAAACGGCGAAAGCAGCGTTGTTTCTACCTCCCACAGCTTTTCCGGCTACAGCAAGTGGCTGACTTTCCCTCTCGGTTCTCCTAATAACATCGGGCATCAATCTTCTTGTAATGCCGCAGGTATCGCAGGCCGTAATCTGGTTTTCGGTAAAGGTTTTGATGGCGCAGGAAAGATGGAACCGGATTATGCCAATTTGCGTTACCTAATTCTGATTGGTCGCTCCATGGGAGCTTCAATGGGCGCTCTTCATACTTTAAATCAAGCCAGAGAAAACGGCGCCAAAGTAGTCGCAATTGATCCTCGTATGCCCGACATTGCTTACGGTGATGCCGACTGGGTTGCTATCCGTCCGGGAACAGACGGTGCTTTCGTAGCCTCATTGATTAACGAGATGATCACACAAGGCACTGCGGATCTTTCTTTCATTGAAAAACATACCAACGGTGCTTATCTAATTAAAGAAAACGGACAGCCTTTAACTCAGAGTGAAGTTCGTCCTAACGGCAGTAAATCCATGTACGTTGTAATGGATTCCAAAGGTAATCTTTCGTTCCGCGGGCTCAAGAAAAATGAAAAAGGCATTGTTGTTGGATTCGATGAAGATCCTGCTTTTAGAGCCGATCTCAACGCCAACTCAACCGTTAACTTAGCTGACGGGACCAGCATTCCGGTGAAGACAGCCTTTGTTCTTGTGAAAGAGAAAATGGCCGAGTACACACCTGAAAAAACTTCTGCAATCACTGGAATTCCTGCTGAAACAATCCGCCGAATCGCTAAAGAATTTGCCAATTTCAAAGGCGTTATTGATGATGGTTGGTACAGTTCCAAAAACGGTACCGATGTACAGCTTTATCAATTAATCAGCATTGCTAATACCATCAGCGGAAATATTGATTCTAAAGGTGGTTTGGTTGTGACTGCAGGCGCAGGCTTGAAGGTTCCGAGCGTGTCAGCCGGTAAAGGTCCGAACGGCGAAACATGGAAAATGGCGCCGGAAAAGCGTATCGACAAGATTGTTTATCCCGATGCTGCAGGAACATTCAAAGTCGCACTTGAAGCTGCTGTCACCGGTAAACCGTATCCGGTTAAAGCTGCATTCTTCGTTGGTACAACGATGTTCCACCGTGAAGCAAACTCTCAGGAGCTGGCCGATCATCTGAAGAAACTGGAACTGTGTGTTGTTCAGGACGTTCTCCCGCAAGAAATCGTGGACTATGCTGACTATGTTCTTCCTGCTACTTACTTCTTGGAAAGAAAAGACATATCCGGTGTTAAATGGGCATTGAACGGATCCATTTACTTGTCAGACCCGCAGCTTACACCTCCTAAAGATTGCGACGCGCGCCATGACGTGTGGATTCTTCTTGAAATTCTTCGCAGAGCTTTTCCGGAAAGAGCCGAAAGAGTTGGTTATAAAGAATGCAAGACGGCTGAAGAGTTCAATCAGTATTTCGATGCATTTGCACAACGCGGATACGACAAACTTGTTGCCGACTGTGAGAAAGCTGTTCCGGGATGGGGCAAGCAAATTCGCGAAGACATGGCAACTAAAGGTTGGTCCACTATCAAGCCCAAGGTTTATGACGTCTATCCGTATAAAAAGCCTTTCGGAACACCTTCCGGAAAAGCTGAAATCTACTCATTTAAGAGCGTTTCAAATCCGGCTTGCTCAAAAGCTATCGCTCCTATTACCGGGTATATTCAATCACCGGCTTACACGGCACCGAAATCTAACAGCAACGAGTTTGTTTTGGTCTCCGGTAAGAATTGCCAAACCTGTTCCGGCTTGAATATGTTTACGGAGCCCACACGTTACTTAGGCGACAGAACTGTCTGGATGAATCCGGAAGATGCCGCAAGGTTGGGCATCAAAAACCATGAAATTGTTGAGATCGAGGGTATTGATACCAAGGCGAAAGGTCGTGCCGCCATCACAGTGACTAAAAAAGTTATTCCGGGTTCAGTCTTCGCATTCGGATTCTCCGGCGGTGTGAGAACAAAGAACTTGCTCGATCCTAACTATCAATTTGTCAAAGAAGGAATCAACTCCCACTGGTTCTCCACGGGATACGCTCAGCCCTTCTTCGGCAACGTGGCTAATAACAGCTCTGTTCGAATCAATAAAGTGAGAGGCTAGAAATGGCTGTAAAAACAAAACAACTAGCACATCTGTTTGATGCAACCCAATGCATCAGCTGCGGAGCCTGCATCTTGGCCTGCTCCCAGACTAATTTCCCGGAAATGATGAATAGAAATATTCCGGGAACAAACCTGCCGGCTTCTAATATCAAGATTTATCGCTCTGAAACGAACCGTCCGGTCAATCTTCTGGTTCAGTGCCAACAGTGTGAAAATGCTCCATGCGTAAAAACATGCCCATTCGGTGCCAATTATTACGATGAAAACGGTTTGGTCCGCAACGATCCGAGCAAGTGTGTCGGCTGCAATTACTGCATTGCCAGCTGTCCGTACGATGCCAGATGGTCTCATCCTGACAGCGGCCTGCCGGTTAAATGCATTAGCGAAGGCTGCATGAAGTTAATTCAAGACGGTCAGCAGCCGGCCTGTGTTCAAGCCTGTCCGGCTGAAGCCAGATTGTTTGGAGATGTTCTTGATCCAAAGAGCGAAATTTCTCAAAAAATTGCTTCCTGTCGTACAGAATTGCTTATGCCTAACAAAGGCACGAAGCCTAACTTTTACGTAGTGGTGTCAAAATGATTGAATTAACCTCACTTACACCTCAGCTTCAGGCCGCCCATTGGGGTTGGACAATTGCCATATTCCTGTGGCTTGTGGGTTTAGCAGGCATGGGATTTTTCTTAAATTACTGGATTCGTCAAAAAAACTTTGTTTATGTTTTGACAGTCTCAGGCATTGTAGGCACTCTCTTGGTCGTCAGCCATTTGGGTCGAATGCTGAATTTGCCGATCGCCGTATTTAGCTCCGTAATGGATCTGGCGCTTAACCTTCAGTCATGGATGTTAATCGGGATTTGCTTATTGTCAATCTTGTGTATCGCCTCTGTCTTCTATTCTTTGATTTGCGCAGGCATTTTATTTAAAGGTGAGAAGTGGCAGGCAATGGCACATTCTGATTGGTTCAACGGTATCTTTGCATTGCTCGGTGTTTGCTGCACGATTTATTCCGGCTTTTTGCTGACTCAAGCAGTAGGCATTTCTCTTTGGAATACAGCCTTGATTCCGTTGCTATGGATCATGTCCGGTATGGCAAGTTCTATCGGCTGTATCGAATTGCTCATGATCTTCAAACTGATCAATCCTGACACTGTTCGTTGGAGCCGCAGAACTGCCTTCTGGGTTGAAATCGCAGAATTATTCACAATTTTTGCTTTCGTCCATGTTGCTCTGGGTTCCGCTTTGACGGGCGCAAGAGCAGGTGCTGAAAGTCTTATCAGCGGACCTCAGTCAACGATGTTCTGGTTTGGTGTGATTATTTTTGGTTCAGTGATTCCTCTTTTGCTGAATCTGCTGACTAGAAGCCACAAGATTTTAGCTTGCAGTGCTGTCCTGGGCATTATAGGAGCACTCTTGCTGAGAGCATCTATTCTCTTTGCCGGTTATTACGATCCAATCATTTTCTAAGACTTCTCCTTAGAGCACAGGGCCGCTTTCGGGCGGCCTTTCTAATATTTGCAGCGAAAAAATTAAATCTTATGAGAGCCTTCTCTAGGAAGATAAAGTTCGTGCTCCAGAATGTAGTTCTGGATGTTTGGATCAAGGCCGACGATAGGTGAGCTTCGAGAGGGTTCTTGAAAAAGAGCTTGACGAATCGCAGAAGAAGAGACATCCAGTTCCGGAAGATTCAGAAGAAAAATTTCTCCGAACGCCGAGCATTCTTGAGAATCTTGGGCGGGGATAACTTTGTATTTCCCTTCATAGGGATCTGAAAAAGCTATTCCGTTTCTTTTGAAGACTGCTAAGTTTGTTAATTCCGGGAACCTTTGCCACTGAATCCAGGTAGTCAAGTTGCGCCACTGGTCGGCCCCCATTACAAAAAATAATTTACAGGTCGGTCCGTATTGCTTTCTGAAAGAGAAAATCGTATCAATGGAATAAGATTGCCCTGCACGCTCCAGCTCTCGTGTATCAATTCTTAGATGAGCACTATAAGGAGCGCAGGCAATTTTCAGCATCTCCAGACGATCTTCGTCCGATGCTCTGGCCGTTTTTTGCCAGGGGCGAGTAGGGACTAAATAGAGTTCGTCAAGATTAAGCTGTGACTTTGCTCCTAAAGCCATTTGAATATGAGCTGTGTGAACAGGGTCGAAACTTCCGCCGAAGATGCCGATTCTCATGAGAACTATTGAGCCTTAAGGGGAATGCTGACAGAGATGATCTGGTCGACGGTATCATTGTCGAGCTTGATGCCGAATAAACCTGCCACATTGTATCCGGGGCGATCTGAGGGCAGAAGACTGAACCAGTATTTCCATCGGGTCTCTTCGTTTTCTGCTGAAATTTCCGGAAGTATTAGGCTCTTTAATTGCTTGGAAGTTTCGTTGATGAATATGCCGTTGATTGATACTTCCCGGTAGGCCTCAGGAAGAAGCGGGCACATTTGCGCAGGATGATTAAGCTTCTGAAGTCTTACCTCAGAAATTTCACCTCTGCTGCCGACTGTCAGCCAAATATTCTGAAAGAATGGTTCTTGCGGCTCTTCTTCTTTCTCTTCCGACTTCTTCTTAGCTTTTACTTTTTGCTTAATCTCAGGAACCGGAGCGGAATAGCAAAGGAAAGGGGTCTTATCCTGGGTAAAGTGAAGTTCTCCTCCCAAAACATGAATTGCGATGGAAAGAGGTGTTTGGCCGAGGATTACGTCAAAAACTCCGAGCTGGAGGTAGCTGCCGATATTTTCCTGTTGATCAAAAGTCGGAGAGGCAAGATCGGCAGGATAGGAAAAAGGAGCGGGCGTTTTATCGTTGTTCGGAGGTACTACTTTCGGAACAACAGTTTGTGCAGCTGCGCTTGCAGAGAATACAGCTGCACAAAAAATAGAAAAAATTCGTTTTTTAAAGTTCATTTAAAGAGCGCGGTGGCCGATGTCTTTTCGGAATTGACATCCGTCAAAGTGGATCTTTTCAGCTGTACGATAAGCTTTGTCATGTGCTTCTTTTAAAGTGCTGCCTAAGCCGACGCAGCAAAGCACGCGTCCGCCTGAAGTAACGATTTCTTTCTTATCGTTCAATTTAGTACCCGCATGGAATGTCTTAGTGGAATCATCTTCCGCAGGAATTCCTGTGATGACATCCCCTTTACGCGGAGAAGCGGGGTAGCCTTCTGCAGCCAAGACCACGCCGAGAGCTGAACGAGGATCCCACTCAACTTTAACTTCGTCAAGCTTACCGTCTATACCTGCTTGAACGAGCTCTGCAAAATCGCTCTTGAGACGGGACATGATAGGCTGAGTCTCAGGGTCGCCGAAACGGCAGTTGAATTCCAAAGTTTTTACGGTTGGTTTACCTTCTTTGTCTTTGTCAATCATCAGGCCGGCATACAAGAATCCTGTATAGCGGATGCCGTCTTTTGCCATTCCTCTAACAGTCGGAAGAATAATGTCTTCCATTGTCTTGTCATGGATTTCTTGAGTGACGACGGGAGCAGGAGAGTAGGCACCCATACCGCCGGTATTCGGGCCCTTGTCATCATCGAGAAGTCTCTTGTGGTCTTGGCTGGAAGCCATCGGAACGACATGCTCGCCGTCAACCATTACGATGAAGCTTGCTTCTTCGCCGGTTAAAAATTCCTCAATGACGATTCTTGCGCCTGCGTCCCCCAGCTTGTTTTCGCCAAGCATGAAGTCAATAGCATCATGGGCTTCTTGTTCAGTTAAAGCAACAATGACGCCTTTGCCTGCGGCAAGACCGTCTGCCTTAATAACAATCGGGGCGCCCTTTTCATTGACGTACTGATGAGCTTTTTCGATATCAGAGAAAGTTTGATATTCAGCCGTTGGGATGTTGTGTCTCTTCATAAAGGCTTTAGCAAAGTCTTTAGAAGATTCCAATTGAGCAGCTGCTTGAGTCGGTCCGAAGATCCTTAAGCCTTTAGTTCTGAAGAGGTCTACCACGCCTTTGGCCAGGGGAGCTTCCGGTCCTACAACGGTAAATGCAATTCCATTATCAGCAGCAAAAGCGGCAAGCTCGTTCAAATCTTGAATCGGTAGATTTTCGAGTTTGGGCTCTAGGGCAGTTCCCGCATTGCCGGGAGCAACATAAACTTTAGAGACGTTTTTAGATTGGGCAAGTCTCCATGCCAAGGCATGTTCTCTGCCCCCGCTTCCAATAACAAGAATATTCATTTTGACCCTGAGAAAGTAATTTTTAGAAATTATTCAATAACAGCTGTTGTGAAAACTTGCTGAACGTCGTCGAGATCTTCGAGAGCATCCAGAAGTTTCTGCATTTTTTCGCCTTGTTCGCCGGATAGAACTGTCTCTGTGTCGCTCTTCCATGTAACTTCAGCAACTTCAGGTTTCCAGCCTTTAGCTTCAAAAGCAGCATTGACTTCTTCGAAGGCCTGCGGAGAGCAGATGACTTCGATGGCGCCTTCTTCATCAGTGATGACGTCGTCAGCACCGGCTTCCAAGGCGACTTCCATGACTTCGTCTTCGCTCAGGCCGGGAGCAAACAAGAAGTAGCCGCAGTGCTTGAACATAAAGGAGACGCTTCCGTCAGTACCGAGGTTCCCGCCGTTCTTTGAAAGGACATGTCTGACATCGGCAACAGTACGAGTTTTGTTGTCTGTCGTGCAGTCAATAATAAGAGCTGCGCCGCCGATACCATAACCTTCATAACGAATTTCTTCGTAGCTTACGCCTTCTAATTTGCCGGTTCCCTTAAGAATAGCGTTGTTAACGGTGTCTTTCGGAACGTTGGCACCTCTGGCTTTAAGAAGAGCGAGTCTAAGGCGAGGATTGCTGTCTGCATCTCCTCCGCCAAGACGAGCGGCAACAATAATTTCACGAATCAACTTTGTCCAAATATTGGAACGCTTTGCGTCTTGACGGCCTTTTCTATGTTGAATATTGGCCCATTTGGAATGTCCGGACATTCTTAGAATCCTTCTTAAAATTTAGATAAACGATTATTTTAGTGTTTTTTACTTTGAAAAATGTCCGCCGTGAAGAAAGTCTTTGAAAACAACGAGGCATCTTTTCGAGAGGTAGAACTTAGGAAGGCTTTTCTAGTCGAAAGGATTTCTTTTGTTCCGATGAAGAGAGTCTAAGACTATTCTATTAGGTATTAACCCTGTTAATTAATGTAAAAATTGTGATTTTATGCCATGCTTCACAAGATTTTACAAAACGTTTCAGACAGCGTGCAGGAGAAATGAAATGAAGACGTTTGAGTTTGCCTACGGACAAGGCAAAAAATCTTTTGCTTTGGAAGAAGAAAGAATCATTAAAGAGGTTAGGACTGAACCTTTCGAGCCTATCAAAGATCTGAAAGCAGCGATTCATGATGTGCTTTATAACCCGGTCGGTCTTCCTCCTATCGATCAAATCGTTAAGCCCGGTCAAAAGGTTGCTTTTATCTGCAACGATTTGACCCGAGTTGCAAATTCATTTGAATTCATGCCGATTCTTCTTGATGAAATGAACAAGCTTGGCGTAAAAGACGAGGATATGCATATTCTCTTCTCCCTCGGCACACACCGCGCAATGACTCATGAAGAAATGGTTAAAGCCGTGGGCGAAAACGTAGCTTCCAGAGTAAAGATGTACAACAGCATCTCTACTCAGACGGAAGACTTCAGATATTTTGGAACTACTTCCCGCGGTACTCCTGTCTGGATTAATAAGCATATTTGCGACGCAGACCACGTCATTTTGACAGGAAGCATCGTTCATCACTATTTCAGCGGTTACGGCGGGGGTAGAAAAGCTATCCTCCCAGGCTGTGCTGCTATGGAAACCGTTCGAGTTAACCACAGCTTCATGCTCCAGCCGGAAGCGGCAATCGGCCGTATGGACGGCAATCCCTGCTATGAGGATCAGGTAGAAGGCGTAAAGCTTTTTGCAAAAGGACGTTCTCTCTTCTTATTTAATGCCGTCCTCAATGCTCATCATCAGATCTTGAAAGTCTTTGCCGGCGATGTCTTCAAAGCTCATAGAGAGGCTTGCAAGTTTGTTGATAAGGTCTACGGTTGCGAAATTCCTGAATTGGCCGATATCGTTGTTGCTTCCTGTGGCGGTTATCCGAAAGACATTAACGTCTATCAAATGCAGAAGACAATGGACAATGCCGTTTGTGCGGTTAAGCAAGACGGTGCCGTTATTCTATTTGCCGAGTGTGTGGAAGGAAGCGGTTCTGCCGTGTTAGAAGAAACCTGCAAGCGTTTAGGTTCTCCGGATGCTATCAAGGCAGAATTGGAGAAGAACTTCCAAATCGGCGCGAACAAAGCTTTTGCTGTTACTCGTCTGATGAAAAAAGCTAAGTTCTATCTTGTATCTAGTCTTGATCGAAAGATGGCTAGAGAAATGTTGTTTGAAGGAGCCTTCGATACTTTTGAAGAAGCTCTGGCCGCTGCTGAAGCAAAGATCGGCAGAAACGGAAAAGTTATTCTCATGCCGGAGGGAAGTTTGACAGTACCCCGTCTTAAGGAGTGATTGACTACCAACTTCTCAGTAGGACGACAGTACTATTTTTGAGTAGAGACGGACAGCATAATCCGTCTCTTTTTGTTTACTTATTTTTCTTTTCCTTACATTATTTCTGAGCGTTATAGAGGTAATCGATCTAAGACAATCATCTAATAGACTTTGTTTCAGTTTTCCCGAGGATTCTTGATACT
>UQNA01000063.1 GCA_900542195.1 uncultured Sutterella sp.
GCGAAAGTAGGTAGCCTCCGGGCTCAATTATTTAAAACAGACCCTCGAAGTCATTGCGGCTCCGAGGGTTTTGTCTTTTTGAAGATAATTATTCGATAATTTTTTCAGAATCCACCAAGGACTTCAATCTCCCTAAGCCCTAAATATGCCTGCTTCTGGCAAAAAATTAATTTTTAAATACAAAATATGCCGAAATAGGTATAAACACTAGTATTCTTTTATACCCTTTGAGGCTTAAGGCTTTTATAAAGGTTAATTTCAAAAAATATAAAAAATACAGGTAGTTATAACTGTTTTAGTTAGCTAATAAATCTTTTTAAAGGTATAATCTTCGGGTCGAAACTACCGAGATTAAAAGTGTTTTCAAAATTGCAGAAAAAGACGATCAAGCACATGATGTTTTCCATCGGACTTATCGCACTTGGCTACATCACCGCTGTATGCGGCATTCATTATGATCCTGTTATGTGGTTAGGTTTAATTGTTATGTTGTCTGGTTGGTTTGTATTAATTAGAACCGGACACGGTGCCTTAACAGGAAAAAGATAGATTACCAGTGAGACAATAAAAATAAGTAAAGGGTTTATCCCTACCACAAAAATCTACAGAAAAACGAGCAAAATTTCCGGGAGATCTCCTGATATTTTGCTCGTTTTTCTTTGCCTGCAACCTTTCAAAATAGCAAGTGTGTTAACTAAAGGTAATAACAATGACTTGCTTAAATGACTTCTCCTTATCTTTTAAAGGCAGAGACTTTCTTCCGCTAATGGTTGGCGGAATGGGGACGAATATTTCAACGGCTGAACTTGTTCTTGCTATTGAAAAGTTGGGAGGAATTGCACATCTTTCAGATGCCATGCTGCCCGATGTTGCCGACAAAGCTTTGGGAACACACTTTACAAAGGAAAGAACCGAAAGGCTGAAATCCTTCATTCCTCAATGGGATAAATCTAACAATCATTTTGATTTGGACAGACTTGCCGATGCCACAAAATCTTATATCTCTGATGTAATGAGCAGGGCAAAGGGCAAAGGTCTTGTTCTGGTCAACTGTATGGAAAAGCTGACCATGAACGATAGCCTTTCCACTTTGAAAGTTCGTTTAAATTCCGCTTTAGATGCCGGTATTGACGGCATTACTCTCTCAGCCGGTTTGCATTTGTCCAGCTTTAAATTAATGCAAGAAAATAAAAGATTTAATGATGCGCTGCTAGGAATTGTTGTTTCTTCCACTCGCGCTTTAAATTTATTTCTTAAGAAGACAAGTTCGCTAGGAAGGCTTCCGGACTATGTCATCGTAGAAGGACCATTAGCCGGAGGCCATTTAGGTTTCGGTGACGATTGGAAAAATTTCAGCTTGGAAAAGATTGTGAAGGAAGTAAAAGAATTCGTTTCCCAGGCCGGACTTCAGATTCCTGTGATTGCGGCCGGCGGCATTTACTCCGGAAAAGAAGCCACAAGGTTTGTCAAGGAAATCGGCGCTGACGGAATTCAGGCTGCCACCCGGTTTACTATCGTTAAAGAGTCCGGTCTGCCTGAAGAAGTTAAACAGGTCTACATCAATGCCGAAGATAAAGACGTCGAAGTCAACCATTTTTCTCCTACCGGATACCCGATGAGAATGCTGAAGTCTTCACCGGCTCTTTCGAGTGACATACGTCCCAATTGCGAATCCTACGGCTATCTGCTCAATCATGGGACCTGTTCTTATTTAAAAGAATGGCAGGAAAGACATCGTGAATCCACGGACGCTCTCCAAACTAAATGTTGTCTCTGCACCCAGATGAGAAATTATAAAGTTTGGACCTGCGGCACAACTGTCTCAAAACTCAAAGAGACTACGAAGAAAGGGAAGGATGGAAAATGGATACTTCCCACCGCCGAGGAAGTCTGGAACGACTACAAATATGAGTCATTTCCAGGTTAACGAATAACAAAAGTTTTTACATATCAATCAGGGAGAACTTCTTCCTCAGCTGGCGAAAGAACGGAGAACAAAGTCCTTCTTTCGCCTTTTTTTCTCTTTGAAAAATTTTCTTTTGAAGCTCAAAAACAACAAAAAATGTTGTTTTTTTCATGAATATGTAGCTTTTTAGAATCAAATATTTCTAAAGTATGTTGCTTTTTCGCAAATAACACTAATTATTTTTTTCTTTCCGGTAACCCATCTTGGGTTTGGTAGGGTTATTTAATTTTAAGTTATTCTTTTATAACCATTGTATATAAACACACTAAATATTTTAAAAATATTATTTAAAATTAAATAGTTATATAGAAATTTTAAAGTTTTTTATCCCTTAAAAAAGCTATATATTTTAAACAATTTATTCAAATTCAAAGTAAAAACCCTTAATTAATCTGGTTAAATCTTGTCTCTGTTTGGGTTCTACTTTATGAGTAAAGGTTTTCCCGAATATAAACTGACCTCAGTTGTTTAGAGATATTACGAAATATTTCGAACGTTTAGTTAAATCTAATTTCCATTGGAGAGAGATCATGACGGGATATAAACTTTTGGTGACTGCGATCGCACTTGCATTAACTCCGGCCTTCGCAGCCAATAGTGCCGACAGCACCAGCAGTGCTTCGCAACCTTCCGCTTCTGCATCCTCTGCTTCTGCCACACCAAGCGTACAGTATCGTTCTGGTCCGACAAAGAGAGGCCGCGGAGTTGCATTTGCCTCAACAAGTTCTACTGAAACAAGCAATACTAGCCACGCTAGCTCTGCTATCGCACAGATTCCTATGGATGCCAAGCAGCTCTATCACCTTGTTCGGTGAATTAGACGGCGGCGTCACAATCGAAAAATTAAGAGGCAAAGACACAACAGTCAAGATGTCCAGCGGCAACTGGTATTGGACAAGCTGGGGTATTAAAGGTGTTGAAGATTTAGGCGGAGGCAATGCGGCCATCTTCACATTGCAGCAAGCTTTCAAGCTTGACAATGGCGAAGGTGTTGGAGGCGGTGCTTTCAATAACCAAGCTTTCTTAGGTTTGCAAGGCGGTTGGGGCAGATTAACATTCGGTCACCAAGCAGGTTTATCTTCCGGGGACGGTGATTACAGTATGCTCGGAGGCAGCGCCCTTGGTACAGGTTTTACCGTCATTGGTAATTTAGCCGGCGTCTTCCTGACAACCGGCTGGTTAGACAATTCCATCGCTTACCGTACACAAAAATACAATGGGTTGCAATTCACAGCCATGTACTCCAACGGCATAGATGGTGACGATAAAGAATGGTCTAAGAATAGCCACTACTACGGCTTAGGTTTGACATATGACGTCGGCGCATTCAATTCCAACTTTATGTTTGAATTAGAAGACCACAAGGGCACAAAATTGGCAGACGGTTCTCCTGCTAAGTTAGACAAGACACAGTATTACACCGCCGGTGCATCTTATGACTTCGGTGCGTTTACTCTGTACGGTGCCTATCAATTTGTAAATCATGGCACAAGAATGCCTAATTACAACATGATTCACCTTGTTGACGCATCCAGTACAGCGACGAAACCAGCAACAGAGATTCCGACAAAAGGCGTTCGTCAAAACGCAGCTTCTGTTTCTGTTGCAACTCCGGTTGCCGGCGGTACTTTAATGCTTCAGCTTAATGGGGTGAAAGGTAAGATTCTTAACGACAGTGATAAATACCAAGCTTGGTCCATTGGTTCCGGTTACACCTATCCGCTCTCTAAGAGAACTCTTCTTTACGGTAGCGTTAACTACGGTCAAGGCGGTAAAGCTCTCAAGCACAGCAACTTGGACGGCTTTACCACAGTGTTTGGAATGGCAACAACATTCTAAGTCTCTTGCCTGATTTAATTTAAGCTCTATTAATAATCTTCTAAGAGGCTCCATGCAGTGGGCCTCTAGAGGAGGAATAAAATGGCAGAAAGATCAAAATGGTTTATGTTCTGGGTAGTTTGCGGCAGCTTCCTAGCAGGTATTCTTGCCGTCTGTGGCCTGGTAAGCGGTGTTAATTGGGCCGGCTCTGACAAATTCTGTGGAACATTCTGCCACACTATGAATGGCGTGGCGTATGCATGGAAACAGGGCGCACACGGCCGAAATCCCTCCGGTGTTACTGCCGGGTGTTCCGATTGTCACTTGTACAATGCCTCAGAACCGGTCCTTGGTCCATTAGGCTATATCAGTCTCTTAGGCCATAAGGTGGTTGCAGCTTCTCATAGCGGATTCGGTCAGGTTATTGGACGTTTTGATACTCCGATGACATGGCTTCAACAACGCCCGGAAGTTGAACAACAAGAAATCGGTTGGTTCAAAGGCAATAATTTCCATACTTGCCGCGGTTGTCATGATTTATCTTTGATGTATGACAAGACGAATCCGTCAATCGGCGCATGGCATGCTCTTTATAAAGATCAGACATTAGATTGTCTGTCTTGTCATAAAGATGTCGGCCATGATTACAAGCAGGTTGATGAATACATTAAGACAAATAATGCATATCCTCCGCTTGATGAAGCTTGGGTGTTCCCGGTGTCTGCTTCCACAAGCGCAAGCCCGATGCCTCCGCAGAATTTAACTCCTGAACAGCTCAAAAAAGACGCCCAGCCTTGGACTCCTAACAGCACAAGTGCTGCCAGCAGCAATCAGCAGCCGAATGTAAATCAGTCACAGGACGTTCAAAAGATTGCTCAGGAACTTTACGAAAAGACTAAAGAAGGCTTTAACGTAAAACAGCCTCAGACTCCAGCGCCTGCACCGGCCGCAACCAGTGCAGCATCGTCGGCACCTAAGACACAGGCTGCCGCACCGGCTCCTGCTCCAGCTGCCAAACCTGCAGCAGCTCCGGTTCCGGCCTCTAAACCTGCGCCGGCTGCAACATCTGCGGCAAGCCAGCAGCCCGCGGCTAAGAAGTAGTTAAATCAATTACAGAGACTAATAACCTCCTGATGTTTTCAGCTCAGGAGGTTTTCTTATGGTCGCGTGGAGGGAGCGCTGCAAAACGTAATTAGTTCTTTTGTAAAGAAAAAGGAACACAGATTGATAGTGTTCCTGAAATGTAAAAAAGCTTTTTGCGAATCTGCCAGATTATTCTTTACGTATAAAACCAACTTGATACAAAGGCTCAATCACATACAAATCTCCTTTGAGATTATCAGTAGCAGCGGCATGTTCAAGTTTTTCATCGATAAGGACAGCCTTTAATTCGGGATGTTCGACTAGAAATTTCAAGGCACCATCCCAGCCCATCACAAATAAAGCAGTACATAGTCCGTCTGCATAGCCGGAATTTTTATTAATGATAGTGACGGAGGAAAGGGTAGCCGGCACCGGTTCACCTGTTTTCGGATTCAAAATATGATGGTATTTTTTCCCGTCTTTAATGAAGAATTTTTCATAATCTCCGCTAGTCACGACAGATTCATCCTTGGAGGGGACCGCAGCAAAGTTTCTTCCTCTCTTAAGATCCGGTTCTTGAATTCCTATGAACCATGGGTCACCTCTGCCGTTTGTGCCTAAGGTGATAATGTTTCCACCAAGACTTACCAAAGCATTATTGCATTCATTGGCACGAAGTTTTTGAGCAATTTTGTCTGCTATAAAGCCTTTCCCTGTGGCCCCTAAAGTAATCTCCTGGCCTTTCCCGATTTTGGCATAATATTTATCGCCTTCTTTCTTTGTCTGAATTTGCTTGTAGTCCACTTTTTTGAGAGCCTCGGAAATCTCTTCAGTAGAAGGTACTCGATGATTTGGATGATCCACACTCCATAATTTAACCAAAGTTCCTACCGTAGGATCTAGCGCTCCGTCAGTTATTTCACAGATATCTTTCGTTAAATCTAAAATTTCAACCGTATCCGGGCTAACTTCAACCCAGTTGCCGTTTGAAGTACCTAATTTTGAAATGTCGCTTGTAGGAATATAGGCCGACAAAAGTTGTTCGAGCCGGAGGGTTTCATCTTTAATAACCTTTTGACAAAATTGTGCTTTTTCTTCGGTATCTGCTTTAACTTGACTAGTGATATTAGTTCCTAATGCTTGAAATTCATCAAGATAAACCTGAGAGGCCGAAGCGGTAAGGGAGAAGGCACAGAAAAGGAGTGACGTACAGAGGATTTTTTTCTTAAACATATTCATTTCCTACTTTCTAAGATGACTGCAGGCTAATGTTTCGCCTAGGTCGCAGGCTCTTTGATAGAACCGGATACTTACCTCAGGATCACGGTTAACGCCTAAACCTTGACGGTAATTATTGGCTAAAGACAAACAGCCTACGGCAAAATTCAATCCGCAGGCCTTTTCATAATATTTATTTGATTCTTCTAGCTTTAACTCCTGCTGGAGCTTGAAACCGAGGTAAAAACAACCCTTAGCGTCATTATTTTTACAGGCTTGCTTGGCAATTTGTTCTGCCTCTTCAAATTTTCCCTCCCGATGCTTAGCGATAGCTTCATCACCGGTGGAGGCATGCGAAACTGATAATACAAAACAAGATAAAAATAAAAGTGAGAGCAAAGGATTACGCATAGTTAGCCTTTTTAGAATTATTTTTGCTAGCTATAAGTTTAGAAACTGTGGAGTTTAATAGCTATCCTTTGTCTCGCTTGTTACCCAAGTTAAGACAAAGGACCGGAATTTGAACGGTCCTTTTTGAATTACGTTTTCTTTGAGTGGCGGTTCGGAACCGTCCAATGTCGATTTAAAACGTGTACATCACTGCAAAATAATGAGTCAGACTTCCTCCCAAAACAAACATATGCCAAATAGCATGGTGATAGGGAAGGCGCTGCCAATTAAAAAAGATTGTACCCAAAGAATAAAGCAGTCCGCCGGCAACAAGCAGTACTAAGCCGTTAAACGGCATCGCATCGATCATTGGTTTAGCCGCAAAAAGGATGCACCAGCCTTGAAGCAAATAAAGACATGTGTTCCATTTATCGCTCATCTTTATGAGCCAAGGTTGAAAGACAATGCCGAAAATGGCGATGATCCACACAGCCCCACAAACGGTATAACCAATCCAATTGTTCAGAACATTCAAGGTAAAGGGAGTGTAGCTTCCGGCAATCAAGAGAAAGATCGCCGAATGGTCAAACAATTGAAAAATCCTTTTTGCTTTTGGAAACGGTATTGCATGATACAAGGTACTTGCTAAATACAACAGTATTAAAGAAGATCCGAAGATAGTAACGGTCGTGACGACTAGGGCGGAATTAGAGTCCGTGGCATATATTGTCAAGAAGACAAGTCCGACGATAGCTGCTACGGTAGCCAGCGCGTGGGTAATGGCGTTGGCCCATTCTTCTCCCGTCGAGTAGAACTTCTCATCCGACCGAAGAAATCCTGAATAGGTTAAATTCTTCATTTATTTTTTCCTCTTTTTTCGTCCTATTATCGTTATTTCTTTGCACGGTAACGACCCAAAAAACGGTCATTTTGTAACAAAGAAGAAAACTGTTTCCGGAATAGGTTTTATCCTAAGTCACATTTATTTACATATTGATTAATAAGGGTATGCAGCTTGCCACCCAGCTAACTTTCATTATCTCAGGGCATTTCAAAATATCTTTCTTGATCTTTTCTTAAGTCCCTCTGGTTCAAGACGTATCTCGGAAAAGACGAGGATTCAAGGGAAAAAACGACACTAAAAAGCCGTTATTATTTTCAGCGTCTATATAAGGAGAAATGAATGGCTAACACTCAAACATGGGGAGTCACTGTCCCTTCGCTCAAAACCATTTTGACATGTTCTGCGGCTTTTCTTGCACTAATAGCCGCCAGCAAAATGTCTGTTCAGATTGGACCGGTTCCATTAACAATGCAAACTTGCGCGATTGGTTTAATCGGCGCGGTTCTAGGTGCACGCAAAGGTTTTTTAACCGTTTTAGCTTTTGTATTGGCTGGTTTAGGCGGTTTACCGATTTTTGCTACGCCTTTGTCAGGTCCCGCTGCGTTGGTAGGTCCCACTGGAGGTTATTTGATCGCATTTCCTTTCGGCGCTTTAATTGCAGGACTTTTGGCGGAGAAAGGATGGACCGGAGAGAAGATCGTTAAGAGCACAATCGCTCAGTTCTTATCCAATATCTCCATTGTCGTATTCGGCGGTCTGTGGCTCATGCTTTTGACCGGCTCTGAGAAAGCCTTTGCCGTCGGTTTGCTGCCTTTCTTCGCACCGGCCATGATGAAAGCAGTATTGGCTTCCTTACTTCTTGCCGGTGTCAAACTTACTTTAAGAAAATAGCAGGAATTAATCCTTGAAAGCTCGGTTGAATGCCGAGCTTTTTTATTGGACGAAAAAAGCTTCCTCTCAAATCTATTGACTTTCGAAATTTCTCATTCTGTCAGGAGAAAGAACCTCTCGTATTTCTTCTTCGAGGTTTATTAACAATGAGCACAGGCAAAAATTAAGTATGTACTACCCGGATATCAACAATATAAGTAATTGAATAAAATGAATTCTTTTGGACTTCACAATAATAAGTAAAACTACTGATGTCCTTTGGTAGGTATGCCGATCTTCGGACTTGCCTTAAATTTCACTTAACGGATTTAAAACAACTTAAATCCTCAATCCCTACCAAGGAGAAAAATAAATGCAATTTTCCCGCTTACTTAAAATAGCTGCCCTCACTCTTTGTGCAGCCACCATCAGTTTTTCAGCTCAGGGTCAGCTGAAAAACTCTCCGATGCATGCAAATCTTCCTGAAAATGCTCAGACAAAAGACTGCTTGATGTGCCATCAGTCTTACGATGCAGTTGCACAAAAAACAGCTAAATTGAATCCTAATCCTCATTCTTCTCACCGTGGCGAACAAAACTGCACTAACTGCCACAGCGTCAAGGGCAAACCTCGCCTTGAATGCAATGATTGCCACACTTTCGATATCAAGATGAAAGGAGAATAAGTCATGTCAAAGAATATTTCCCGTCGTTCTTTCTTAGGCGCAGCTGCAGCAGCAGGTGCCTCCGCAGTTGCAGCACCGGCATTTGCCGCTTCTTCAAACGCTTCCGCCCCTGCAAAATGGGATGATGAAGTCGACGTAGTCGTATTAGGCTGCGGCGGTGCAGGCATGATGGCAGCCTGCCAGGCTCATGACGCCGGCGGTAAGGTCGCTGTGTATGACGCAGGCAAATCTCCTTTCCATACAGCTACAAACCTTTGCGGCGGCTTATTTACAGCTTGGGGTTCCAAGCTTCAGAATGCTGACCCGGAAGGTAAAAAAGACTCTTGGCAGCAATTTGCCGAAGACATTATGGCTTACGGCAACTACATGAGCTTAAAAGAACCGGTTTACTGCTTCGCTAAGAATTCCGGTAAAGCATTTGACTTCTTGGCGGACAACGGCCTTGCAAAACACCATCTTGAACCATATGCAGGCCATTCCCGCCTAAGAGCCCATAGACAGGACTCTTTCAAAGGCCGTGACTACATCGAAGTTTTGGTTAAGCTTTTAGACCAACGCGGCATCAAGATCAATCACGGTATGGGAGTAACACGCTTCTACTTTGATCCGGAAACTAATACCGTCCTAGGCGTACAGGTGGGAGAAGGCGACAAGGCTAAAAACGTTAAGGCAAACAAAGGCGTTATTATGGCAACAGGCGGTATTACCGGTACTCCTGAATCCTTAGACTCCTGGGTTCCAAGCGTAGCAGGTAAGGGCGTAGCCATCGGCGGTCCGAAAAACGATGGTACAGCAATGAGAATCGCCGTCCGTGACGTTGGCGTACCTCTGTCACATATGCAATACATCGCTTCTTACCCATGCGGTATCGTCATCAACGGACGCAATGGCCCATACTGCCGCTGGTGGTTCATCACCAATAACGGCGGCATCCTGGTTAACAAGAACGGACAGCGCTTCATTACAGAAAAAGAAGGTATCTGCCACGTTACACCGCATTTGGCTTTCCAACCCGAAGGATGCCACTATGTGTTGACAGACCAGGCAGGATGGGATCGCACATTAGGCAAGATTAAACTCGGTGCTCTTATCGGTCTTCCAAGCTGGCCTGCTGAAAGAGTTAACGCCGAATTTGCTAAGGGCGAAAACCTTTGGAAGTGCGATACTTTGGAAGAACTCAGCAAGAAATCCGGTGTCAATCTCGAAGGCTTGAAGAAACAGCTTGACCAATGGAATAAGGCTGTTGAAACCAAGAACGATACACAGTTCGGACGCACAGATCAGCAGTGGAAACTGAGCCAAGGTCCTTGGTACATGATCAAGATGGAACCCTGGAACAACCTCTCTTGCGGCGGTGTTCGTGTCAACGAAGATCTGCAGGTTCTCGGATGGGATCTGAAGCCGGTTAACCACTTCTATGCAGCCGGTGAAACCGTTGCCGGTGTCCATGGTGCCTTCTATTGCGGCGGTAATGCCTGCGGTTTCGCACATACTTCCGGCTACGTTGCAGGCCGAAACGTAATGGGCAAAAAAGCTTAATTCCTGAGTGAGTAGGAAAGGGGCGGAGAGTGAAGAATTCTTCGCCCTTTTTTCAATTGTGATAAAGGATGCAGCTAATATTTAATTGACATGTTCTGAAACCCAACCCGATGTGGTTTCAATTACACCATCTCGCCAATCGCCGAGAATCAATTCGGAATCGATTTGAAATTGAGTATTATCAAACGAATAGGGAACCTTAGGAGGTTCTTCCGAACTGAAAACTAACTTTGCTTTATAGTTATCCGGAGCGATGTTCGAAGCTGTTTTCAAGGCTTCTTCGAATATTTCCGATAAATGCGGGAAACCATTCTCACATAACTGGTAGGTCCCGTTTAAATCTTGTTTTAGAAAAGCTTTATTGAGAAAAAGGCTTAAATATTTAGCGGCCATTCTTTCAGAAATTAAAGGTAAGTTGGATTCTTCTTTAAGAGTGATTTTCCTTCTGCCTTTAACTTTGTCTAAAAAATCGGTGATTAAGTTCTTTGTTCTAAATGAATGCAACAATCCCAACTCAATAAAAAGCGTTCGAACCAAGATGGAATAGGGCTTTGGAGGAAATTTAAGGGTTTCTCCCCCGCAATTAAAAGGTCTAACTTCTAAATAGAGGGCTTCTGTCCCAATTAAGGCTCTTTGAACGTATGCTCCAAAATCGTTTCCCTTAGTGTCTTCAAAAGATGGAAGAAGGTTGATGATGCAGCAAGGCCTTAGTAAAGCCAAAATGCTAACGACATTACTGAATCCAACCTCAGAAAAGTCTGATTTACCAAAGTGATGGACTTTGAATTTTTTACTAAGCTCTGCCTCTAGGTAAGACTGAAAACTAGTTTTTTCCGAGAGGAGCACGACGCTTTCTATTTCTTTCACAAATGCACCAAATTAGCCGAAAAGTCTGACATCCAAAAACCATTGGACATCGGAGAAATAATCCCTTCAAAGTTTGTAAATCTTTGGAAGAACCAATTAATAAAGTCATTCACATATGCTCTTTGAGTATGTTTTTTATTTAAATATACTTGTTGAAGAGGCATCGTCCAGTCAGGTAAAACCTGTTGAACTTGCCCGTTCTTTATCTCTGAGGCATAAAAATAATAAGGGCAATAGACACCAACGCCATAATTATCTAGTACTGCCGTTTTAATAGCACCCGGATGGTTAAAGCGGCAGCAGGCATCCAGATTAAGGTGATAGGTTTCAGAACCATTTTTTAGATGAGTATTCCTTTCTCTGTTCCTTGAGTAAAAGGAAAAAAGAGGGTAGTTATTCAAGTCCTCCGGTTTTTTAATTGACACATCCTCTCTACTAAGAAATTCAGAAGATGCCGTCATAATGTGCTGAATCCCTCCAAGCAGCATAGTGGTATTAGTGGCCGTAGTAATAGGGCTCGTACTTAGGATAATGTCATAACCTTGGAAGGTTTCAGTACTAAAAAGCTCAACGTAACTCATTGAACGACATGAAAATCTTGTGGAAGGTTCCAGCTTCATATACTCTAGCATGCAGATAGGCAGAAGCTTTTCACTGATCCCAATTGGTGCAGCAATAGTAATAAGTTGTTCAAGGTTCTCCTGTCCCTGGGACAGATCATTGATTAAGCAGCCTGCATCCAAGACAATTCTTCGCATTCTGGAAAAGGCGACAAAGCCTGCAGAAGTAAGCTTCAGTTTACGGCCTTCCTTTGTGAACAATTCTGTACCTAAATCTTTCTCCAATTTGTTTAGTTTTCTTGAGATAGCAGAGGTTTCTTGATGAAGAGATTGTGCGGCCTTAGAGACAGAGCCTAAATTGACTACTTGAAAAAATAAACGCCAAGTATCCAAGTCGTGAGCGCTATTCATAAAATAACCCGGAAGTGTAAAAAAATATTCAAAAAGAAAGACAATATAAAACAAATATCAGTCGCCTTAATAAACATAACTCTTTCATTTTTAAGAAAAGAAGTTTAAAAGCGAATATAGGCAAATCGTATATTTAACAATTTTGTCAACAATTATAGGCCTAACTTGTTCTTGATAGAAAAAGAGGAAAGGGCAAAAATAACGCTTGAAAGGATAAATATCCTTTCAATTCTCCTGATTGGTTGTAAAAGTATCTGGACAAAGGATACTAATTCTTAAAAGGGTCTTGTTAGAAAGAGAGAGCTAATAAGACCCTATTTTTTTGCCTCTCACTCCAATCCAAATATATTTTCTAAACCTGCTAAGCAAATTTTCATTTTTATTTTCTTATAGAAGTAAAAGCAGGAACTCAACGACAACATCCTCCTACAGAACAAACTAATTTCCAGAAAGCTGCATTTTTAAAAATTTGAATATTTTTGGGACTAGCACTTTTTTCTATCTAATAATTCACAATTTAACTAATCTAATATTATTTATATCTTTATTTTCAAATTTATATTATTTAGATTAATTACATTTTAATTTCTGTAAATTAATTCTAATTTGATAAATCTAAATTTTATAAAAAAAATTACAGCTCATCTAAATAAAAATAACATTTAAATATTAGAAATATTTTT
>UQNA01000064.1 GCA_900542195.1 uncultured Sutterella sp.
AAGAAAAGCTTGTGATTCTCGCGATGATCAAGTTTTTTCAACTTCTCAAAAACGGCAAAGGAATTCTAAGATAGCTTTCGGAAGCCATCCTACTCCCATTCGGGAACCCAGCACTAATCCTTCGTGAACTTTCTTGAAGGATTATAGGCGAAAAGATTTTATTCATTCTGAAGAATCACTTCTTAAACCTGTTAGGGGCTCTTCTTCGGAAATTCTTTCAAGAATAAGATGTTATTGCCGGAGTGTAAAATTTGCCTTTTAAATTGAATATCGTTGCCGTAGCTATCGCGGTTTAGAGGTTTAATTCGATCGATAGTCCTCTGACAGATCTATCTGTTAATTAATCATACAGATAGCTTTCATTAAGACTGGCGCAAGATGCGGTTAAATTCGGTAAACCTCCAAGTCTTCCTTGCAAATAAGTTGTCTGGAGGTCTTTCTTTGCCCCTAGATCTTTGAAATCTGTGACGGGATAAAGAGTCGTGGAGCCGTCAGATGCTCTGTCACAAATCCAGAACTCATCGCGTCTGAGTAGATCTTCATTAATTAATTGGACATCGTGTGCCGTGAAAATTAATTGTTTTCGAGACAGTTCATCACATCCTTCTAAGAATTGAGCGATTAAGGAGGATGTGAGTTTGGTGTGAACACTTCTATCAATATCATCAATTACAAAAGTGCGGGAGTCGTCAGAAGAATCCGACTTATCTAACATATTGATTAAATAGAAGAGCCTTTTGACGCCTGCAGACTCATCAGTAAACGAGAAAAGCTCTTTCTTTCCGTGGCAATTTTTGTGAATGGCGAATAATTTATCTGCTTTGATTCCGGCACTTGATGTGTTGCTTATCCTTATAGCGCCTTCTTTAGGATCCATGATCGTGAAGGAAGAAGCCTTACTTAAACTGCGGGCAAGGTGTTCAAAATTCTTAGAGAGAGGCGGGGAGAACGGGACGGCTTTGATAGAACAAATACCGGTGCCAAGCTTGTAAAGATTTTCTTCAACTGAAGTTTCCTCTTTTTCTAATCTAGAAATGAAAGGAGAGTCGGACCTGATAATTTTCAGCGAATCTGAGAACCAATTGAAGACTGGTACTACTATTTCAATATTGGCAGCTCCCAGAAGATTTAATGCGGGATAATTCTTTCGAAGAAAGGGTGTTAAGAACTTGATTGCATCTTCAGAGACGTCTTTCCTCAAAGGTTCTCCTATTGTCAGTCTTTCTGCCTTTCTCTCAAATAAGATTTTTTCCGTTCTTGTATTTTGAAAAGAAAGTTTTTCTTCCAAAATTTTCTGCCGGTTAAAAAGGATGGCATAAGAGTAGATACCGTTTTGCAGCATAAGGTCTACGGCAAATTTAGTGAGTTCTGATTTAGTAGCCGGATCCAGTCGGAAACCATCAGGCTCCGATCACATAAAGCTTCTGCTTGGCTCAACAATTAAGCTTTGCAGAAAAGAGAGAGCTTTTACGAAGTTAGATTTTCCAGATGCGTTCGGGCCAAAGATTCCCGTGACTGGCAAAAGATTTAGTCTAAATTTTTTAAATTTTGCGACGGTGCCGGAGTGGTTTCTTTCTTTACTGGCTTCCATGGTGAAACTAACTTCATCTCTGAAAGACTTCCAATTTTTAATTGAAAAAGCGATAACCATTCTTTTACCTCGGAACTTATCTGCCAATTGAGCTCTTAAATACAGAATCTTAGAAAAGGAAGAGGGGAAAATTGTTTTTTCTTAATTCTGCCAGTACATGTTATCAATTTCTTGAAGAGGTCTCGCTAAAGAGTCATAAATCTCTGATGTTTTGCGAGAAACATCTTGAAAGAGTGCACCATCAGATTCCACAATGGAGAAGTAAAATCTTGCGTCCTCGATGGTTCCATATTTTTTGCTGTAAACCTCTACTGCTCTGATAAAGTAAGGGCTATGGCTGCTTATAAGCATATGTATTCCATATTCTTTTTGTCAAGCGACAAGTTTAAGCACCCCACAAATGATCTGACAGCCTAATCTGCAACAGATAGATTTTTTAAGAAAGAGTTCCTTCCAGCAGAAGTTCAGAGAACCTTTGCATTTTTAGAGCTTTCTTAGGAAATAGTCCTTCGAACGTACAGCTAATTGTAAACTACCACCGTTTCAAGAAGCCCCGTACTAGAGTGAAATCAGTTGGTCCTTTAAGCAGAAAGAAGTTTCTTTTAATATTGCTCTACCAACTCACTATGACTAGTCTGATATGGGTAAATTGAATAAATTGGATTGGGTAAAATCAAACCTCAGGACTGGATCGAGGTAAGAATACAAGCAAGCAGAATTTCTTGTAGAAGACCACATTGGTATTGGGTTGTTTACTCAAATCGGAGAAAAAATCAAATAGATAACGAAGTAAAGCACATTCTGGAAAAGTGGAAATCCTCTTTATAAAGAACAATTAAAAAGATAGGCATTGCAATGGTTAAGACTGTAAAAGGTAACTTGCTTGAACAAGATGTTCAAGCATTAGTGAACGCGGTAAATTGCGTAGGTGTTATGGGCAGAGGAATTGCCCTGCAGTTCAAGAACGCCTTTCCCGAAAATTACAGTTTCTATCATGAGGCTTGTAAAAATAAAACGGTTAGTCCCGGAAAAGTATTAATTTTTGAACGGCAAGATCTTTTATCAAATCCTCAGTACATTATCAATTTCCCAACAAAACTCCACTGGAGAGAGAAGAGCAAACTTTCCTACATAACCGAAGGTCTAGATGATTTGGCCCATGCGATAGAAAAGCTCAAAATCACCTCAATCGCATTGCCTCCTTTGGGTTGTGGATTAGGAGGACTGGAATGGGATATTGTAAAAAAAGAAATTATTAATAGGTTAGGTAATCTGGATTCCCAAATACTTATTTTCGAGCCCGCCTCGAGTTCGTAAGTTTTTTAAACCGTTTTCCGAGAGATTCTAAAATTGAGCCCGCTATTAATCTAGTTTTGTGGTTAATGGAAATTTATCAAAGAGGTATATTGGATCCAATGCATGAGCCCCAAGCCCCGGTTTTTTGTAAACGAGGGACCTTTATGATGAGGGCTATAGCAGGTTGATTATATTTTCGTCAGGTTTGCCTTCCAAGGCAGCCAAGAAGAGAAGTCAAATCCTTTGCGGAGCTCTTTAAAATCGTAACTCTTAATTTTCTTAGCTGGGTCTTTGCCATCTTTCAGCGCTGCAGCCCAAGCATTTTCTACCATGTAAAGGTACAAATTTCTGCAGTAGGGCCGGAGGAATTCCTGAGGATCTTCAACTTTGTTGAGCTGTAATATTCTATAGACAGCCAAGATATCAAAGACGCTTTCGGCAGACTTAATTGTTTGAAGGCATTGTAAGTTCTTCCGAATGACAGCGGCCGGCTGGATAGAATTTTTAATCAGATTTGAGTCGCAAGGCACTGCGGGGTTCGCCAGGAACGTCCGCTGTTCTTCTTTGTTATTTAGGTAATAGCAACAAGCTGAGGAACTGTCGCTCAGGGTAGTGACAAGACTTCAAATCCTAGAAGTTTTCCTCGACTCAGTAGACGGCATGATGAATCTTTGTCCTCATGCCGATGGTGGGGCCTTGAGGACACGGTGAAATCCAGTTATTCCTTAGCCTGCTCGTTAAAGGTGTCGTCGTCAATTATCTGTTTTAAAGAATAATGCTTGTAGAAAAGCTTCGTGACATACGGCGTCAGAAGTTGCTTCTCAATGAATTCTTCTTTGAGGCAGCCTTCATACTTAACCAGAATATCTCGGTAAAGGTCGGGACTCAGTCCAAAAGCTTTTACGCATTTTTCAATCAGGTAATCCGATGACGGCGTCGCTTTCTTTTGAATTTCGTAATAGTTGAGGAATCCTAATAGAGCCGGATTGTGAATTTGGCCGTCTTTATTCAAAAACCAAATCAGCATGAATACCGCCCCTTTGGAATCAATCTGAAAAAATTCCCTCAGCCAGCAAAGCAAAAGAGTAGGGGCCGAGCTCAATGTTGCCAATGGATGCGCTAGTCTTTTGACGAGTCCTTGAGCGGCTTCTTTTCCCACTGGTTCAAATCCTCCGGCATAGACGCCGGTGACGTCTTTTCTATAGTGGCCTAATGCTAAAGAAACGCTTTCGTGCATTTCTTCAGCCGACAGTTTTTTGAAGCTGACGTCTGCCTCAGCAACCGCCCGAAGAAAAGTCTGAGCAAAAGAATGCCGAAAACTATAAACAGAGCCGTTAAAGTCTGCATTACAGATGCCGCAATTTCTTGCGTTGGTAATAAGCTTGCGGGTTGCCGTTTCAAGATTATCTTCATTGGACTTTAGAGTCCGAAGCCCATTGATGGAAGCAAACTGCTGAATAATCTGCGCACACATAACTTGTGTTTCTTCATGAAGCAGAATAGTTCTCGGCCGTCCTCCCTTAGAACCGGACTTCGCTTTTATTTCTACTTTCCCGAGTGCGTCGAGATCACGATGAAGGCATTGCTTAAGATGAATGCAATGATGAGGATCAAGTCCGCAGACTTCCTTATCTCGTAATCCAAAAGCGGCCATCGCCAACAGTTGAATGCCAAAGAGTAAATCACGCGTAAAGGCTCTTTTTAGGACATCAAAAATTTGCTCCGAACTCATAACGGTATTTCGGCTCATCGGAGGTTTCCCTCTGACGATATCAGGAGCAAGCAAGGTTAAATAAGCTCCGGAAGATCTAACCATTCCTTTTTTGCCGATCCATAACTCAAAAAATTTCAGCATAGAAACGGCGTTTTCAACGTAGCGCACGATGGAACCGTGAGGTTCTTCAGATTCTTTTCTGGTCTGGATTTTTTCGTGAAGAAACCAGTGGATGTGCTTAGGTTTGAGATTCCTCGGATCAGAACCGAACTGATCATTAACCGCCTGAAAGAATTCGCGATAAAAAGACTTTCTTTTCTTACTCGTTAAAACGGAACAATTCTTAGATTTAACTGCATGAAAAGAGTTGTAATAGGAGCAAAGTTCTTCAATGATAGCTTCCCAGCGGTCTTTGCCTCTGGGAATGCCCGGAAGACAGGATTGGTTCGGCGGAAAAAATCCTTTCCACTTTCTCCTGTGGTACTGATGGGTTTGAGTTCTCCGGTTGTTTTGTCTCTGCTGTTCTAAAAAATTCGAGTTCGTCATAAAAGAAAGTGAGAGGCTCCGCCTCCCACGAGGCATTAGTTTGAACCGTCTGTGCGGCAATAATTTAAGTGAGTTTTCTCCGCTGTCAGCTCAACTAAGGTATCTGAACAGCTTTATCCGTGTATTTCTACTATCGGGGAAGAAGTAAGCACCGAATAAAGTCCCGGTACCGCTCGGCCCTATACTCAGTTCATTGTCCGATGAGTGTATAGCGAAGCATGAATCGATCTCGTCAAGGCAGGCTTTGACAATCCGTCTGATCGAAGAAGAAGCGGCTTTCCCGCTTACAGACTAATAAGGGGTGGAATATAAACGAAAAATTTCCGTTAACAATAGGAAAATGGTTAAAGGAGTTTTCTATTTGGGATTGAGGCAGTATATGAATACTTTCCAAACGCAGTGGGGAAGGAAATGGAATTACAACTGATATTTTAGGGTGCGGATTTCTAAAGGATTCGTGAAAGTTTTCATAATGAATAATCTTCACAGACCCTTGAAAACCTTTTAAAAAAGAATTTAATCTGTCAATTTAAAGAGCAGAAAAATTGAAAGAACAGTAGAAAACATAAAGGTTCTCGCTAGACAAATTTTGACTTATTTTTTCGCTCCTACTCTCATACGGAAACGGCAGACATGAATCCTACCACTTGGGAAAAACGCCCTACTGAAAAGGGTGCTGAAATCATAACGTTGAATATTCAGCACCCCAGATTGTTACAAACTAACCTTTTATTTGCCTTTTAAACAGGCAACTCTTTCCAGAGCATCTAAAGGGCAACGCCTTTTTCTGAAAGAACTTCTCTTAATTTTTCAGCATATGCACGTTGAGCCTCAAAACTTAAACGCCCACGTCCAGGGGTTGAAAAAAATGGGATAACATACAGCCAAGCAATTGGTTCGGAAGATTTTTTGCCTGGAACAGGAGCTAAGTAGGCTTTTGGTTGGTTCTCGACAGGAATCTCTATCTCTTCCCACTGAGAGATGTCTGCACCGAAAACTTCAGCAAAATTGTTCATTTCATCAGTGGAGGTACCGACAATTACTGTAGTTTTGTTTTGGACCGCATTCTTTGCAAGCGCCTCTCCAAATAAAGTTTTTCTGACTTGACGCATATGAGCTTCGTACTCGGGCTTTGTCCATCCAAAAACTTCTTCTGCCTTACCTAGAATTTGTCCGTCCAACCCAACATCTAGAGATTCCCAAAGCTCATGGTTTCTCTTTGCTAACGGGTAAATATTTCCTTTAAAAGCAAAACCTTCCTCAGAAAGTATTTTTCTTTTCCACGAATCTGAAAGGGCGGCGGATCCTTCTAGAGTGCCCCATTCTAAAAAAGCACGACAGAACTGATTGAAGTACCGTCCGAAGTCAGTTTCCAATGTGTGGTAGCTCTCTTCATTGGTAGTATCCATGTCAGAGCCTGTCACATTTTCAGGAATACTCAGAAGAAGGCAGTCCTTTTCATTTATCTGATTGCTTCCACCTGGTTCAATCCCGAAATACCACAAGGAGGAGGATAAATTTCCACCATCACATCCGCATCTGGGATCTGAGGCGATTTTGAGTAGAAGCGAACGAGCCTCTTCTTGAGAGATTGGAGTGGAATTGCTAGACATAATGTGACTCCTAGGAAATAGGTTTTTATAAAAGTTCGATAGTATGAGAGCGCCTATCAATTGAAGAATACGGAAACCGATGATCGTCCATTCTTAACTTCAGTATAGATGTCTCTAAAAAAAGAAGTATATTGAGTTCACCACCGAAGTACAATATTTTCTAAAAGTGAGGTTCTTTGACTTCCCTAGCGAAAGATCTCCGTCAAAAATTCTCAGGCCTAAAAGTCATCTTTGTTCCCATACTGTTTTCTACAGTGGATATCTAGGAAAAATCTTTTCAGTTTTTTTTTCAGAACATAAGGCTTTCTTCTGCTTTATTTTTCTTATTGCCTCTTTACTAAAGATTTCTGCCTTCTAACATACATTCGAGAAACAGCAAGAGGTCCCGAAGGACCTCTTGAGTAAAGCTACATTAAAAGATTAGAGCTTAGATACTTGAATACCGCAAAGTCTGCCGAATGTGAAGATATCGCAGATAGCGTTTCCGCCAAGTCGGTTGGTTCCATGAATACCGCCGGTCACTTCACCGACAGCATATAACCCGTCAATCGGTTTACCGTATCTGTCAATAACTTGGCTGTGCGGATTAATGACAACGCCGCCCATTGTATGGTGAACGCTCATCCCTGAATAACCGGCCCAGAACGGAGCTTTTTCAATCTTAGTCAGGTTGCGCGGAGCTTTGCCTAACTTGTCTTTCTGAGCATCAACACCGGCATTAAATTCATCAATGGTTGCTCTCAGAGCCTTAGGATCAACGCCCATCTTCTGAGCCAGCTCTTCAATAGTATTGGCTGTCCAAGCATCGCCCGTTTCCAGGCCTTTCTTAGCCATGTCTTGATGACCTGGATTCAAATCGCCGAAGCCTCTGGAGTCAACGATGGCATAGCCGGTTTGTTTTGGCAGACCGAGAACAGCGTCACGAATATTGTCGCGTCTTTCGTCTTCACGAATAAATCTCTTGCCGTCGGGACCAACCATAATGAAGTTCTTTGCATACAAGTGAAGAATGATTCTCTGTTTTCTTCCCGGAGGGCAGCCAGGGTTGCATTGGATGAAGTCCATACCAACGGTGTCGGCACCGATATCTTGCATCAACGGAATCAAATCGCCGGTAGAGCAGGGCAGGTTAGTTGTAGTGAGGTTCAGCATACGCGGGTCATATTTAGCACGCATCTGAGGATTTGCACCGTAACCGCCGGTTGCAACGACAACAGCCTTGTTAGCTTTGACTGTCTTGTGGTTTCCGTCTTTGTCAACATATTCTGCGCCGATAACTTTGCCGGACAGTTGGTTTTCACGGAATAAGCGGACAACCCGGGAATTAGTCAGGATCTGAACGCCTGCTTTGTCGCACTGAGGTTTGAGAACTTTGATGTAGTCGCTGCCTAAAGAACCGAAAGGTGCGTGGCAGCGTGGATAAAGACCACCGTAAATTTGATAAACGTCATCTTTGAACTTCATGCCCATGTCCTGAAGCCACTTAACGGCATCATAAGAGTTTGCGGTCATGGTCTTAACGAGTTCGGGATTGGCGCGTCCGTCGCCGCCGGCTAAAGTTTGTTCTGCATGCAGTTCTGGGCTGTCTTGAATATTCTGTTTCTTCTGACGAACCGGATCAACGGAGTTAAAACCGCCGCCGGAAATAGAAGTGTTGCCTCCTACGAATGGCATTTTTTCAAGAATAAGAATGTTCTTGACGCCGTTTTGAGATGCGGATACTGCTGTGGCTAAGCCTGCACCGCCTGCACCGATAACTAAAAGGTCGGCAGTCTGATCCCATTTCTGAGGAGCTGCGTCAGCTGCATGCACAGCAGAGGGCAAAGCGATTGAAGTAAGAAGACCTGCAGCGGTACTTCCTAAAAAACTTCTGCGGGATAATTTTGACATTTGTTTTCTCCTTGGAAGGTTTGATACCTTAAGGAGAATGCTACAGAATAGCTTTTCTTCTGTTGACACCTCATGTGGTATTGATTTTTGAATTAGTTTGTGCTAACAGCTGATTCAGCTGCGATCATCCCGTAAGTCAACGCATCACAAATGCCGTTGCCGCCGATTCTATTGTTTCCGTGAATTCCGCCGGTGCATTCTCCAGCCGCATAAAGGCCCGGAATAATCTCCCCTTGTGCGTCAAGGCATTGCGCCTTTGAATTGATTTTGAGGCCGCCCATGGTGTAATGAATTGACATGGAGGTTCGAGCTGCCCAGAAAGGCGGCTGGATAATCGGGTGATTGACGGTGCCTTCAATAGTTTTATTGTAGGCGTTGACTGCCTTTTTTAGATTTTCCCCGGGAACTCCCATTTTTAAAGCCAGTTCGTCAAGAGTTTCACCTTTAAAGGCGTCGCCTGTTTCAATTCCTCGAATGGCATCTCTTCTCATCAGAAGGTCGTAGGATTCAAAACCATCGTTGTCGATGACGGAAAAACACATTTTCCCGGGCTGGGCGAGCACGGCTTCCTTAAGAAGATCTCGCCTGGCACCTTCATCAGTGAATCGGTTGCCTTCGGCGTTGACTAAGATGAAGCGGGAGATGTCATTATGAAATCTAACTCTTATTTTGCCTGTCGGATGGACGCCCGGGAGACATTGAATGTTTTCCATCTGAATGAGTTCGCACCCGACGTCCTGGGCGGCTAATAAAAGCTCTCCCGTCGAGCCGGGCCCTGTGTTATGAGTCAAATTAGATAGCCGAGGGTCGTATTTTGCGACAAGAGCTGGATTAGACCCGAATCCTCCTCCGGCGAGAATAACCGCATCCTTGATCCGAAGATTTACGGGTTTGTGATTCGCATCAATATATTGCAGCCCTGATATTCTTCCGGTTTTATCGCGAATAAGAGCTGTTAGTTGACAATTTTTCCTAATTTCCGCTCCTCGCTCCATGGCTTTTTCACTGAGCGCATTGATGTAGCCTAGTCCGTTGGGAAGGCTTGGAATATGACATCTTGGAAAGTGAGAACCATAGATTTCAATGACGGCATTCTGAAATTGAACGCCTTGTGACTCTATCCACTCCAGCATCCTTGGTGCGTTTCTGACCAAAGTGCGGATGAGATCAGGATCTCCTTGGCAATCACCTTTGATATAGATGTCCTGAAAGTGCTTTTCCTCACTGTCGTGAATATGAAGAGGCTCCTGTCTTTTCGGATCAACTACGCCCAAGTAGCCGCCGCTAATTAGGGTGTTGCCTCCGATTTTGCTTTGCTTTTCCAGAACTATGATTTTTCCCTTGTATAGTTCGGAGGCACGGGCAGCCGCTGCGAGGCCAGCTCCTCCGGCACCGACAATGACGATGCCTGCTTCTTCCGTTCTACTGAAGAAAGATCCAAAGGAAGGAGCGGGGAGGAAAGGCGAGGCCCCGACTAGGGCGCAGAGGAACTTTCTTCTAATCATTTCACGGTGTCCTTTCCGATTCTTCTTAAAAAGTCAGTGAGTTCAACGATGGTTCGAACACGGAGCTTTTCTAAGATGGAAGAGCGGTATTTCTTTACGGAATTCTCAGAAATATCTAAATCAATGGCTATGACTTTATTGGCTGTGCCGTTGGCAACCAGGGGAGCAATCTCTTTTTCTCGTTCTGTCAATAGTGCATATAGTTCTAACAAATTGTCCTGCTCGACTTTCTTTTGCCGGGAAAGAATATTCTTCTCAACTGCATTTTTGACGGCCTCCTGAAGTCTTTCGTCATTAGCCGGTTTCACTAAAAAATCTACCGCTCCTTTCTTTAAGGCAGACACTGCCATATCGATATCGCCATGGCCGGTTAAGAATATGATTGGCAGGTCGATATTTCTTTCCATCATTAATGACTGGAGCTCTATTCCGTTGAGCCCGGGCATACGTATGTCTAAAATGATGCACCCAGGTCTTTCCGAGTCATCTTTGGAGAGAAAGTCTTCAGCAGACATGTATTGTGCGGTTTGCCAGCCTTCCATTCTCAACAGAAAGCTTTCGCTTCCTAAGACCATCTCGTCATCATCGATAAGCCGGATTAACGGTGTGAGCTTTTTATAGGTTTTCATTTTTTTGCTTCGGAAAAGTTATAGAGATCTGAAGGCCTTGAGGTTCAAGCTGTTCAAAATCGATTTTGGCTCGATATTTTTCAGCGATGGCCAAGATGATGCTGAGACCTAAGCCAAGTCCGTCAGGTTTTACGGATTCTTGGAGAGCAGATTTCATTTTTTCTAATTTCTCGGAGGAGATTCGAGGACCGTTATCCTTAACCGAAAGGACAGCTTGAGTCGCCGAGTCTTTAATGGTGCAAATAATGCTTCCGTTCTTGCCTAATGGCTCTGCGGCTTCGGCAGCGTTCTTAAGAAGATTGAATATCAGTAATTCAATCTCCAAAGGATCGGCTTCGATCTCCGGATTTGAATTTAGATTAGCGAAAATCTGAAGCTGACTCGGTGCAAAAGCCTTGATGGAATCAATCGCTCTTTGGGCGCAATCTTTGAGAGAAATAATAGAAAGCGGATCTTTTGAGGATTTGCTGTAGCTTCTGACTTTTTCAACAATATCACCAGCCCGTCTGATACCTCGGTCTATTTCTCGGACTGCCTCGTGAAGAATTTCATCCGAATTGTTGGTCTTGCTTAGGTATTTTGCGAGACCTTTGGCGTAGTTGGCAACTGAAGAAATAGGCTGTTTAAGTTCATGAGCAAGAACTGAAGAGATTTGAGAGACCATGCCTCTTTTCTCTAATTGCGTTAATCTTTTCAGCCGTTTTTTGGCAATTTCTGACATGGCATCACGCTGGGAAATGGCGGTGCGAAGTTCTTCCGTGCGTTTTAACACCAATTGGTTGACGCGAATAATATGAAAAAGAACTCCGCAGATAAGCAGAAATGCCAGAAAGAGCTCTTTTTGAAAGCGTTTAGCCAAGGACAGCAACGAGACTTCTTTGTCTGTGTAAGGTCCGAGTTTTAAATCTTCGAATAGCTTTTGAACGCCGAGAAAGTTACTGGCAATGCTCCAATCGGATTTGGTTAATTCTTTCGGCATTGTTAGAAGCGAGATCGTGAGCTCTCTTACTATATCCGAGTCTGCCTTCGGAAAAGAAGAAAAGACAACGTCCGGGAATAACTCAGTCGAGGTTTTGCATGCAAAATCTATTGGTTTGAGTCCTATTAACTTGAAGTTGTCTGGATTGATACGTCGATTCTTTGTCAATTGCTCAAATTCGCAGGTCGGAATAATAGCGACATCGGCCTTGTGGCTTAACAGATAACTTAATGGTCCCGGAGAGCCGTAATTAGTAAAAATAATCTCGGAAAAGAACTTTTCTTTGTTAAAACCATGAGAGGTGATCTCATGAAGTCCGCTGAGCCAACCTGCTAAAGCTGAACTTTCATAGGCAACCGCTTTTCTGCCCAAGAGAGAACCGATGTCATTTCCTGAAAAGTTTTTGGCAGTAACAAAAAGAGAACCGACGGAGTGTGAAGGATTCTGAGAAAGATCCGGTTTCCGAGTGACGATTTGTCTTAAGCCTGATGGGAGCATATGAGCAGCAAAGAATCCGCTGGGCGAAAAAAGAAAATCGAATTGTTTTTTGTTTAATTCTTCGGATGAAATATTGAGGTTAATTTCTTCAGTGTAAAACTGAATTTTCGGATATTTTTTCCTCAAATACTCCATCGTTGGACCGAAGCAATCCAAATAGAAGTAAGGATCTTCTAGTTGGACTACACCTATTCTGACTTGCTGTTTATCCGCAGAATCGGAAGAGAGAGCTTCAGAACAGACCAAGATAGCGCTGCAGAGAATAGCTGCGGCAAAATACATCAGTTTTCTCAGAAAAGCTCCTGGAAGCATTTTGTAGTCTACAGATTTAATTCTTGGAATTTGTGGTTAAGTCTATGACTATAAGTGTAGTGGAGGTTCCGTGAACAAAATATAGCCGTATTGGAATAATTCCGTATAACCCGGTAGGCTTTTCGGAAATCAATT
>UQNA01000065.1 GCA_900542195.1 uncultured Sutterella sp.
CCAATTCCTCCTCGGGTTGAAACCCGAGGTATCCTTGGAGAAGTTAGATGAAAACGGTCTCTCTTATTGGATGCGGAGCCCTGGCCTCGATTTTTGTACAAAATTTTTGGAAGTTAGACAATGAATGGAAGCTCGTTAACGTCTACGGCAGAGAAGGAAAAAGCAAAAGTGCTTTCGAAGAACGTTTTGAGCTTAAGGTAGAAACTGATTTTGAAGACTTCCTTGCTTGCGCCGGCGAATATGTCGTTGAGCTGGCAGGAGGCGGGGCCGTTAAAGAAACTTGTATTCCTGTCCTAAAAAACGGCAAAAACTACGTTTGTATTTCTATCGGTGCACTGGCTGATAATCATTTCCTTGAACAAGTCAAAGCTGAGGCTGAGCTTTCGGGAGCTGCTGTTTATATTGCCAACGGAGCAATCGGCGGTCTGGATTTTCTTCAGACTTTGAGCTTTTCTGATTATCCGTATTCAGTCTCAATCGAAACATGCAAAAATCCGAAAGGACTCGAAGGTTCGCCGGGGCTGCATGGAAGACTTCTGTCGAAGACAGAAAGAGAAATTGCTTTTGACGGGACGGCTCAAGAAGCTATTAAAGGTTTCCCTAAGAATGTCAATGTTGCCATTGCAACTCAATTAGCGTCTGAGTCTGAGCAGATTCAGGCTAATTTGGTTTCTGAGCCTGGCCGTACCAGTAATGAACATATTATCCGCGTGCGGTCCGAGACTCTAAATGCCACATTGAGTTTTGAAAGCAAGCCGGACAAAGCCAATCCGAAATCCAGCGTATCTGCTGCTTTAAGCGTTTTGGCTTTGCTGAAAAACTTGAGCAGCTCAATTCGCTATTTCTAGTCCGGAAAAGAAAAAGGAGCCTCTCGGCTCCCGTTCCTTTGTCGGCTTTTGTTAGCCGGCGGTATTGGCGCCGCGGCTGACTAAATGGAGTCCCTTCAGATATTCGCCTTCGGGATGAGTCATTAAGAGAGGATGGTCAGATCCTGCTCCCAGTCTTGAAATCATCCATGCGTCGGTCTTTGCATCAATTACTGCACCTGCAACGATTTTTTGGAACAAGTCGACATCAATTGCTCCTGAGCAGGAGAACGTCAGCAGCTGACCGCCTTCATTTAAGAGTCTCAAACCATTGAGGTTGATATCTTTATATGCTCTGGCTGCTTTCTCGACATGATGGTGGCTAGATGCGAACTTCGGCGGATCCAAAATCACCAAATCGAATTTTTCTCCGGCGTCTCTATATTTTCTTAGCTGTTCAAAGACGTTGGCCTCAACCCATTTCATCTGAGATTCGTCAAATCCGTTGAGTTTGGCGTTCGACTTGGCCATTTCAAGGGCATCGGCAGAAGAATCAATAGAGATGACTTCTTCAGCGCCGCCTTTCGCTAAGGCGAGAGAGAAGCCGCCGGTGTAGCAGAAGCAATTTAAAGCACGCATGCCTCTGCCGTGCACTTTTCGGAAGGTTTCAGCTAATTGGCGTGCAAGGCGGCGATTGTCTCTCTGGTCAACATAGAAACCGGTCTTATGGCCCATACGGACATCAACGCCGTAAAGAATTCCGTCTTCATCGATTTGAATTTTTTCAGGAGGTTCTTCTCCCTCAAGAACTTCTTTTCTCTCCGGGAGGCCTTCGCGGGCGCGTGTAGCTGCATCAGATCTGTCGAAAACTTGTGTAAATCCGGTGGCATCGGTCAGGGCTTTTCCAATTTCAGGACGCCATTTTTCGACACCAGCAGCCTGAAATTGAGTGACCAACTGTGTGTCATATTGGTCGACGATCAGACCCGGCAAGAAATCGGCCTCGCCAAAGATCAAGCGAATGGCATTGGTGCGGCTCTTGAGATTATCACGGGCGCGAATAGCTTCGAATACACGTGCACGAATCCATTCTTCATTGATGACATCCTTTTCGTTAAACGACCAGCAGCGGGCGCGTAAGGCTGATTCCGGAGAATAAGCTCCCCACGCTAAAAAGTTGCCTTTGTTGTCCACGATTTTGATGGTGTCGCCGCTCTGAGGTTTCCCTTTTACATTAGCTACGCCGGTGGAATAAACCCAAGGATGTCTTCTGAGAAGAGCACGTTCTTTTCCGGGTTTAAGAATTAAAGTAGGAATATTAGTTTTCATATGAGTTATCTGGTTAAACGCAGCAAGGCTGCCTCAGCAAGCGGCAGCGCACCTGACAAGAAATCTTGAACGTCAGGGGCCTTGAATGTAGAAACGTCAGGCGAAGCTAGACAAATTGCACCGAATGTTATCCCATTTGGCGCTTTAATTGGAATGAGAATGACTCCTTTGGTTTCGGAGATTGGTACACCGAACCAAGAGGCAATTTCTGAACCCGAATTTTCTCCGATAAACATTTCAGGCATTTCAGAGATCTCTGATTCAACCTCTTCAGAGAAGCGCTTGGTGAAGGGCTGCCCTTCAAATTCCGTGCGGTAAAGCCAAAGACGAAGGATGCCGTGCTGGACTTTAAAGAACTTTTTGAATTGCTCCAATAGGATTCCCGGGATTTGGTAGTCTTTAGTGACTGCGACGAGGGCGACCGCCATCTCAAGAAGAGATTTTGACAAGCCGGCTTGTTTCTTTTCCAGTTCTATTTCACGCGCTGCGATTTCTTCCTCACGCAGCTCATAAGTCGTGAGACTTGCCCTTAGAACTTCGTTTTGGCATTCAATAATGCTTCGAGTTCCTTCTCGATTTTGGCGCGGCGGTACCAGTCTGCAAAAAACATCTGAATGAGTACGGAAATATTCCGGATTCTTCAACAGATAATCTTTGACAAACTGAGCAGGATTAAACCCTTCAGGAAGTTCGATATCGTCTGCCATAGTGCCTCATCTATAGTTCGATTTCACTGTCAAAAACCATTTCGGCAGGACCGCGAAGGTAAATATTCATCCCTTCTCCTTCCCATTCAAGGGTTAAGGTACCGCCAAGATTTTCCAGCGTCACCGGGCTTTCCATTGCTTCGTTTTTGATAGCCGTTGCCGCGGCTGCGCAGTTCCCCGTTCCGCAAGCTAAAGTCTGACCGGCACCTCTTTCCCATACGGCGAATTTACCGTGATGAGGATCTTGGATTTGGAGAAAACCGACATTTACGCGGGCAGGGAATGCCGGATGGTTTTCAATGAAAGAACCAAGCTCTTTAATCGGAGTCTCGTCTAAATTTTCAACCTGAATAGTGACGTGGGGATTACCGATAGAGGAGATCGAGAACCACCAAAGCTTTCCTTGAAAGGATACGGCCCACTGCTTTTCTCCGTTGATTTCTCTCTCTGGAAGACCCTTGGGATTAAACGGCAGATCAGAAGGACGGAAAGAAGGAGTATTCATCATGACTCTAACGGAGCCATCGTCCAATAGTTCCGGTTCAATGATTTCTTTGACGGTCTCTACCTTGATTTTTTTCTTATCCGTAAGGCCCTTGTCGTGAACATATCGGGCAAAACACCTTGCGCCGTTGCCGCACTGTTCAACTTCTCCGCCGTCGTGGTTGAAAATCCTGTACTTGAAGTCAACGTTTGGAAGTTCGGTTTTCTCGATGACTAAGACTTGGTCGGCGCCGACCCCGAAGTGCCTGTCAGCTAAAAATCTAATATTTTCCGGCGACAAGTTGAATTGTTCTTTGGTCGAGTCGATAACGACAAAATCGTTGCCGGCCCCCTGCATTTTTGAAAACTTAATCTTCACAAAGACCTCTTAGAAAAGTCGGGAGTTAAACGACTATTTTAAGGCCTTGGACGCGGTTCTTCATAGGTTTTCGTAAACTGATGGTTCTCCGTCCGGCCTCGTTTTGAATCTTCTGTGCGACCACAGATATTGATCGGGGTGTTTCAGAATAAATTTTTCCAATTCTTGCGTTATGCGGAGGGTATCGGCTTCAGCGTCATCCGTGGGAAAATTCTCCAAAGGAGCCGATAGATGCATGGTATAGCCTTCCGGAGTAGTTTCCGCAATTCCCCAAATGACTTTGGCCTTTGTCAGTTTGGCGAGCTTTGAGACCATGGGGAGGGTGGCGGCCGGGACTCCGAAAAAAGGAACAAAGATGGAGTTTCTTTTGCCGTGATCCATATCCGGGAGGTAGTAAAAAGATAAACCGGAACGGATAGCACGGATTACTTCCTTCATTGCGGAATTGGATTTCGGGATCAGGACAGGGTCGGAAAATCTTTTTCTGGCATCGTAGAAAACCTTATCCCAAAGCGGATTGGACTGCGGCTGATAAAGAGAGCAGCCGCGATAGAACGTATTGATGCCGATTCCTCCCTGGTCTAAGCCTACAAAGTGGGGAGTGACCACGATGACGGGATGTTCTTGAGTCAGTTTCAGGAACTCTTCTTTCCCTTCAAACTTAACGTAATTTTGAACTTCTTCACGCGTACCCTTAATGAGGACGCTATGGTCAATGGCTGCTCTCAAGAGATTTCGGAATACGCCTTTTGCGACTTCTTCTCTTTTTTCTGCCGGCCAGTCCGGGAAGCACAGCTCCAGGTTGCGGAGCGTAACTTTTCTTCTTTTCGGTATGACATACCATGCTAGGGCTGCAAGCCAGTTAGCAACTCTGGTTCGAGAGGACTGTTTCCACCCGGAGGTTGACTTCATCATGGCAATAGCACACCGAGAAAAGAAACGGTTCAAAGCAGATTTTTTCTTCGCCATTTTTAAGTTCTTTGAAATATTTTTCTGTTAAAGTCCAATTCTACGTAAGAACTAGGATTGTATTTCGCATTGCGAAAGATTATAGTTCTCGGGCGCTGAGTTAAAGGACAACTTGCGGAGCGCTGCCGGAAGGCTAAATAACCGCTAAAGCGTCTTGAAGAAGCTCTTCAATGACGCTGTCTCCTTTGTGTTAAATATTTTTTTAGGTGACAGCAAATGTCTAAAAACGAATACTTATTTACTTCTGAGTCCGTATCAGAAGGCCATCCGGACAAGGTGGCAGACCAGATTTCCGACGCAATTCTTGATGCCATTCTCGAACAAGATCCAACCGCCAGAGTGGCAGCCGAGACTTTGTGTACAACCGGCACCGTTATGCTGGCCGGTGAAATTTCCACGACAGCCAACGTCAATTACACTGACATCGTTCGCGCTACTTTAAAGAGAATCGGCTATGACGACAGCAGCTACGGTATTGACCACAAAGGCTGTGCCGTATTAGTGGCTTACGACAAACAATCTCCCGACATTGCTCAGGGCGTCAACAACGCTCAGGACGATCCTTTGGAAAAAGGCGCCGGCGACCAAGGTTTGATGTTCGGTTATGCCTGCGATGAAACCGATGCATTGATGCCGGCTCCGATTTACTACGCCCATAGACTTGTTGAACAGCAGTCTTTGATGCGCCGCAGCGGTGAAATGCCTTATTTGCGTCCGGACGCTAAGAGCCAGGTCACGATGCGCTATGTTGACGGCAAACCGGACTCCGTTGAAACCGTTGTTCTGTCTACTCAGCATGCTCCAGAGATGAGTGACGGAGAAAAAATGAAGCCTGAATTCGTTCAGGCCGTTATCGACAAAATTATTCGTCCGGTATTCCCGCCTGAAATGCTCAAGGACACCAAGTTCTTGATCAACCCGACAGGCCGTTTCGTTATCGGCGGTCCGCAGGGCGACTGCGGTTTAACCGGCCGTAAGATCATCGTTGATACATACGGCGGTGCTTGCCCGCACGGCGGCGGTGCTTTCTCCGGTAAAGATCCGACTAAGGTTGACCGCTCTGCTGCTTATGCTTGCCGTTACGTCGCTAAGAACATTGTTGCTGCCGGACTTGCACGTCAGTGCCAAATTCAAGTTGCATATGCTATCGGTGTTGCTAAACCTGTCAATATTACGGTCTACACGGAAGGTACAGGCGTCATTCCTGATGAAAAGATTGCTGAATTAGTTCGCGAACATTTTGATCTTCGCCCAGCCGGCATCATCAAAATGCTTGATCTGCAGCGTCCGATTTACAGCAAGACAGCTGCATACGGCCACTTTGGAAGAGAAGAACCGGAATTCACATGGGAACGTACTGACAAGGCTGCTGACTTGAGAAAGGCTGCCGGACTCGATAAGTAATTTTTCCTCTGAAATCAAAAAATCCCATTCCTCAACAAAAGGATGGGATTTTTTGCGTTCCAGTTCTTACCATCTCCTCACCTAATAAAAATTTGCCTCTAAGAATTTTTTTAAAGTTTGTTAAAACACTCTTTGGATGAAGGAATACCCGAAGACCTTGAACGTCAGAGTTTTCAAAAGATTATGCTAAATACTTTGAACCTCGTGACGGAAAGAACACCATGCAAGAATTGCCTCTTCAGCTTGTTACACAGATGATTGCGGATCGCAGGACGATCCACAAACGGCCGGAATTGGGTTGGACGGAGTTTGAAACCACCTACTTCATAGCGAAGCGATTGGAAAAACTTCAGATTGAATTTCAATTAGGCGGTGATTTTTTGGATCGGGCTTCTGTTCACGGACGCGATGAGCAGGAAGTACAAACAGCAATACAAAGAGCGCTCGAGCATGGAGTCCCAAAAACTTTCATCGAGGAGACTCAAGGTTATACGGGAGTTGCAGGAATTTTTGATACCGGCAGACCAGGTCCAACAATTGCAATACGAGCAGATATTGATGCTGTTCCGGTACAAGAAAGTCAAGATGAAGCACATGAGGCTGTCGTGGGAGGCTATTGCTCCGAAATACCAATGGTGATGCACTCCTGCGGTCATGATGCACATACCGCTATATTGTTGGCAGTCGCTGAATGGATAGTTGAAAATCAAGATAATCTTTGCGGGAAATTCAAATTTGTGTTCCAACCTTCAGAGGAAGGAGTCCGTGGTGGCTTGGCCGTAGCAAACGGAGGTTTTTTGGACGATGTTGATGAGCTGCTGTGTTTCCATATCGGCACTAAATGTAAGTTAGGTGAGGTCGGGATATGCGAGAAAGGCTTTTTGGCGACATCGAAACTGAACGTAACATTTGAAGGCGTTCCTGCGCATGCCGGAACAAACCCGGAAGCTGGTAAAAGTGCACTCTTGGCAGCCTGTAATGCTGCAACACTGATCTCCGGGATCCCAAGACACAGCAAAGGCTTGACTCGTGTTTGCGTGGGCAAGCTTATTGCAGGTGAAAGTAGAAATGTCATTCCTGCACACGCAGCAATGGAAATTGAAACCAGAGGAGAGACGGGAGAACTAGATCAGTACATGGTCAATCATGTCTGCAGGATCGTAAATTCTGCCGCAGAAGCTTTTGATGTGAAGGCCAGAATTGAGACGGTCGGGTCGGCGGTTAATTTGGAAACGGATCACGAGATCTCTGTCCGGCTTCAAAAAATTGCCGAGCAGGTTGAGTCAGTTGAACGAGTGGCCTATTACAACGATATAGCAGCTTCTGAGGATTGTACTTGGCTCATTAAACGAGTACGTGACAGAGGCGGAAAGGCCGGATTCTTCTTATTCGGCTGTAACCACCACGGCCACCATAAAACAGATTTCACAATCCAAGACGAGGTTTCTCTACCGGTTGGACTCAGAATGTTGATACAGTACTTAGCGGAAAGATGCTCTCTGTAGATGGAAAGAGTTCATTCCAGGAACACAAAAAACCGCTATTTTTCTTAGTTCTCCCCACTCGAGAATGATACTGAGGAAGGTTGGCGGAGAAGAGAGGACCTTCGGCGTTACTGAGGTAGATTTTTCGATATAGAATTCTTCAACGGTGTATTAAGAAGAATTGGCTGAATTATGAAAACAAGATTTTTAACGGGAATAACTCCCAGCGGTACCCTTCACTTGGGTAACTATGTTGGCTGCATCAGACCAGCGATTGAGAAAGCAAAGCTCCCCAATACTGAGAGCTTCTATTTCATCTCTGATTATCATGCTCTCATCAAGACTAGAGATCCTGACAGAATTGAAAAGAGCCGTATGCAAATCGCAGCAACCTGGCTTGCCTGCGGGTTAGATCCTAATCATGTTCATTTCTACCGCCAAAGCGACATCTTAGAAGTTCCTGAATTAAATTGGATTCTTAATTGCATCACTTCTAAGGGATTGATGAATAGAGCTCATGCGTATAAGGCAAAAGTGGACGACAACGTTGCCGCCGGAGAAGATCCTGACAACAATGTGTCTATGGGTCTTTACTGCTATCCGATTTTGATGGCTGCCGATATTTTGATGTTTAATGCCAACTATATTCCGGTTGGTAGGGATCAGATCCAGCACGTTGAAATGTGCAGAGATATTGCTCAGCGTTTCAATCAGCTCTACGGAAAAGAAATCTTCACGCTGCCGGAAGCTTTTATTGATGAAGAAGTAGCTGTGTTGCCGGGACTGGACGGCAGAAAGATGAGCAAGAGCTACGACAACGTCATACCGCTTTTTGAAGGCGGAGAAAAAGCCCTTAAAGCAGCTATTCTCAAGGTGGTGACAGACTGTAAAGAACCGGGAGAGCCAAAAGATCCTTGTTCTACCTCTCTTACTCAGCTTTATGATGCATTCGCTACTCCGACAGAAAAAGAAGAGTTTGCTAATAAATTGAAAGACGGTCTCGGCTGGGGCGAGGCAAAAGAAATCGTATTCAAGCAGATTAACGCAGAAATTGGTCCGAAGCGTGCTAAGTACGAAGAACTCATGAGAAACCCACAGGTTGTGGAAGATATTCTTATGGAAGGCGCCGCTCGCTTGAGACCAATGAGTCAGGCATTGATTGAAGAAGTCAGAAATGCCGTCGGCTTAAGAAGATTCAAGCCGGTCCAAGAAAAAGCTGAACAGAAGAAAGCCAAGAAGAAGAACTGCCCTAAATTTAAACAGTATCGTGAGAAGGACGGGATGTTCTACTTCAACCTTCAAGACGAAAAAGGCAACGTTCTTATGACAGGAGGTTGTTTAGAGAATGGCAGAGATTTGGGTAAGCTTCTTTGCTGCTTCAAGGCAAACGGACTTAAAGCCTTCCAAGAATGCTACTGCAAGCTTTCTGACGGAGTAACAGAAGAGCAAATTGAAGCTATTCGCTTGGCAATGCATGAAGAAGAATAACTTATAAGAGTTTTCGAAGCGGCCCAATCAGAATTAAATCTGGTTGGGCTGATTTGTTCGGAGGAAAGGTAGGATGGAGTCGGCGGAAAAGAACACAAACCAACTTGACGTACGTGATAATCAATTGATATCAGCCAGTCACTGGGGAGTTTTTCGTCCGATCGTTCAAGACGGCAGGGTGTTTGAGGTGCAGCCGTTCGAGAAAGATTCTGCTCCATCAAAGAATCTTAAAAAGCTAGTTGAACTTCAAACGTCTACGAACAGAATTCTGCATCCTTACGTCCGCAAGGAATATTTAGAAAAAGGTCCTGCAAGTTCTGATAAAAGAGGCCAAGATGAATGGGTTCAGGTCACTTGGGATAAAGCTCTTGAGTTGGTAGCCGGTGAGATCAAAAGAATGTATGAAGACTATGGACCTACGGCAATGTTCGGGCGTTCTTATGGCTGGAAGTCTTCAGGTCTGGTTCATAGCGCACATACCTTACAGCAGCGTTTGTTGAACCTTTGCGGAGGATTTATCGAATGCGCTAACAGCTATTCGACCGGTGCCATTGCGACCATTCTTCCTTACGTTACCGGCAGCTCCGATCCGAAAAGTACGGCGTGGCCGAATATTCTCAAACACAGTGAACGAATTGTATTTTGGGGCTGCGATCCTTTGGTGACCGGAGACATCGATTGGATTACAACGCTTCACCGAGCACGGAAGTATTTAGGCCAGCTCAAATCTTCCAAAATCAAGACCTACAGCATAAATCCTGTTCGTTCCGAGACTTCAAAGTTTCTTGAGAATGATTGGATAGCTCTAAAGCCCGGTACAGATACCTCTCTGATGCTTGCATTGATGCATGAGCTCATCGCAGCAGGCATGGAAAACAAGGGTTTCCTGGATAAATATACGTTCGGTTTTGATGAACTGAAAAACTACATTTTGGGCTCAACTGACGGTATCGAGAAAAACGCCGAATGGGCCGAGAAAGAAACCGGCATTCGAGCTTCTGTCATTCGCAATCTCGCTCAAGATTTGGCAACTCATCGGACGATGTTGATGATTGGCTGGGGGCCTCAGAGAGCACGTTATGGCGAGCAATTTCCATGGATGGCATACGCATTGGCCTGTGTTCTCGGACAAATTGGTTTGCCCGGAGGTGGGATAGGATCAAATTACCACTACTCCGACGGAGGAGTACCTGTTCGAAAAGGAAAACAACCGAGAGGAATTCCTTCTAAAGTTGCTCCGGTTTGGCCTTACAAAAAGCCTGAAGAATTTTCTCAGAAGATACCGGTCGCTTCTTTCGTAGATTGTTTCTTGAATCCAGGAAAAAGTATTGATTTCAACGGCAAAAAAGTTAAGTATCCTGAAGTCAAAATGGTGATGTGGACCGGAGGTAATCCGTTTTCTCATCAGCCGGAAACTAATCGGCTTAAGACAGCATGGAGCATTCCTGAGACTGTGGTTGTATCTGACCATATTTGGAGTGCGACGGCAAGACATGCAGATATCGTTCTGCCAGCCTCAACCACACTTGAAAGAAACGATATTGTAGGAATAGGTACGTACACTAATGATGGCATAGTTGCCATGCATAAAGCCGTCGAGGCTACCGGAGAAGCAAAATCAGACTATGAAATCTATACGCTTTTGGCAGAAAAGCTGGGACTGAAAGAAGCTTTCTCTGAAGGGCTCGATGAAGCAGGCTGGATCAGAAAAATTTACAACGATACATTGGCAGCAAATAAGAAGATAGGAGTTGATCTTCCAGATTTTGAAGAGTTTTGGACGCAAGGATACGTGTTGTATCCGAAGGCTCCTGAAGAAGCAGATTATGTTGCTTTTGGAGATTTTATAAATTCTCCCGAACCCAGCCCTCTAAGAACTGAAAGCGGCAAGTTCCAGCTTTTCAGTCCAACCATTGATTCATTCGGTTATGGGGATTGCCGCGGATATCCAATGTATTTCAAACCTGAAGAGCTGCCGGCCGCTGAAAACGAATTCTTTCTGGTAAGTCTCAAAGCCTCAGATCGTCTGCATAGCCAACTTCATAATCTAGATGCAACTTTTGACGGACCTCAAGTGCCCGAAAAAGTCAGAATCAATCGAGAAGACGGAATAAAACTCGGCTTAAAGAGCGGTGAAAAAGTTGAACTGCATAACTCCCGAGGAGTTATTGTCGCAACAGCTGAGCTATCTGAAGATATCGCATCCGGCGTTGTGGCAGTGTGCCACGGCGGAATGTTCTTCTCTATAGCTGATAAGGATGTCGGGGGCTGTTCAAATACACTGGTCAAAGACGTTCCGACCTCCTCATTGGCAAGAGGAAATGTCGCCTCTTACGGGACAGTCAAAGTTCGGAAAGCTCTCTAGTATCTGCTCTCATCCGTGATTATTAGGCCGAGCGGAATATCAGTTTCTTCCGGCTCAATAGTTTCAATTCTGCACTGAGAGTAAGCAATTCCAACGGTAAATGGCCGAGGATTTGTCTGAGATAAGTAACGGTCATACCACCCGCCTCCATAACCGAGCCTGTAATTTGAGTTGTCGAAGCCCAGGCAGGGGACAAGTAAAAGATCTGGAGCAATTTTTCGGATGATTTGCGGAACCAAAGTGTTGAAAATTCCTTTGGTCAGTTTTGTTTCCGGAGACCATTCGGCAAAAAACATCTGGTTGTTTTCAATAACTGGTATTGCAGCTTTTCTTCCCGGTTTTTTTTCAAGCCATGAAGCCATGAACGGCACTAAGTCAACTTCGTGAAAAATTGGAAGATAAAAACCAACGGTGGCGTAACTTTGCTCTGACATCCAACTTCTTAATTTATCAATGACTGCAGCTGATACACAAGGGTCGATGGGACGCCCGTCGCGAAGTTGTTTGAACTTTTTTCGTAGATTGGTCTTGAAGGGCGAAGATGGCATTTTCAGTTCAGAATTCGTTTGTTAACAAGGCGGTTATGTATTATTTCTCAAAAATTTAAAAGATTTCAAGAATCGTTGGAGCCGTCAACCACCCCGGGCTAAAAGCCCGAGGCTTGCAAAAGTCTGGTTGACCAGCTT
>UQNA01000066.1 GCA_900542195.1 uncultured Sutterella sp.
GTTCTCATGGTGCAGGCCGAGTTATGAGCCGTGCCGCCGCATATAGAAATCTCAAAAGAGAGGATATGAAGAATTTTCTTCGTGCAAGAGAGGTAACGCTGATTGGCGGTACTTTGGACGAGTCACCTGAGGTATACAAGGACATTAATAAAGTGATAGCTGGCCAGACTGACTTGGTAGATGTGCTGGCAAAGTTTGAGCCGAAGGTCGTCAGAATGGCGGAAGAAAAGGCTCAATGGACTCAAAGGCGCAATAAAAAGAAAGCAGCAGCTGAGGCGGAAATCTGTATGTAGGCTGGTTCCTCAAATGATTTGTTTTGGCCTCCGGGATCGAGGAGTCCCGGAGGTGGTGATTTTGATGGTGATTAATTATTTTTTTGGACACTATTTTTAAGGACGGTCAAAGGCATTTTCACGGCGGAAAATTTTTTATTGGGACAGCGAGCGGTGACAAAAACTTAACTTACTTGTTTGAGAGATTAAGTTTTTCCAAGAACTTTGACGGAAGATAGATACATTGGGAGAGAAGGTGCTTGTCGTGATTGAAGAAAAAAAGACAGCACGTGTTTGAGCCATTTAAAAAGCGCCCAACTCTTGCAAAAATGATGATTTGAAGAGCAAAAGAAAACTGTCCACAAAAAAATGCCATCGTAAAAGGGGGTGATTTTGCTGTAATTTTTGTCATGGCGAGAATAGAGTTGCTGGCCCGAAAAAAATGCTAGCGATGTGAGTTTTGTCAGCTGATTTTCTTCTGCCATCAAAACGGAATGAACCTTTGACGGTCTGGATTTACGTGAAAACGCTATCTTATTGATTTTGCTGATATGTGTAGGTCCACATCAAACTTTTCTAAAATTAATTTTAAAAAAGTTTAGACTTTTCCAAAATAAGTTTTAGAAAAGTTTAAGAATTTTTGCTCGTTAAGTTCTGACCAATCGTTCTTTTGCTCTGCATGCTTGGCTCTAAGTTTCTCATTAACGGCGTCAGAAGAACCTTTTTACACCCTATGACGGTGATTAATTGGGACCGAGAAAAGAAGAAAAGTTTCAACAAAAGATGAAACAAAGTTGAGAATATAAAAATTCTCAAAGGCGGCGCTACTAGTAATTGTTTTCAGGGAAAAAAGAGTCGTGTGGTTTTCGTTGTCACAAAATAATAAAGGCAGCATCTAAGCATAGGAGAGGAAGCCAAGTCGCGTCTTTCAAGTGGCGAACATCTTCCTCTTTTCTGAACAAAACTTTTCAAGAGACTAGGACTTGGCTTTAACCGTGGATTTAATTATCCTTCTTAGTTCTTTTAAAGATTTTTCTGGTCGAATTCCTTTGCTAAGAAGCCTGTGAATCATCTGGTGGCAATTAGAGCAGAGGGGTACAAGATCCTTAGTGGTGTTTGGTTGTTCTTCATCCGTGCTACTTAACGGATAGATATGATGTACCTCTATAAATTGTTTACCTATTTCTCCATAAATTTTTTCAAAAGACATCCCGCATGCGTGGCAGATAACCCCTTTTTCCTCCAAAACACGCTTTCTGAGATGAGGATTTCTTTCGATCCTGCTTACCTCTACCAAGATTCTCCTTCCTTCAGGAACTTGTCTCTCCGATGGAAGTAATTCCAGCGCCTCTTCCTGAGATGAAGAAAACTCTTTTGCCTTGCCTAAGCTCACAGGGTTTGAGTGAGGAATTTGTGCATTTTTTGTTGACAAGCTCGGATCCTGAAGAAAATATTTTTCAAACACTTCATTTGCAAAATCGAGCAAAGCTTTATTATCTTCTTCTTGAGTGGTTGGCTGGTGAATTCCGTCAGGTTGTCGGAATCGTATTTGGTATCTCATGCGGGAGAAGTGCTCGGCTAAATGAGATGGCACTTCTATTGGCTTGGGAAGGAATTTTTTATTTTTAAACTGAATGTTTAAAGTAAGTTTTTCTGCCTCGGAGGGAATGTTTTCTCGATCAGGAAATGCAACAAGTATCGCAGGGTTGATTTTCTGAACGTCAGTCAGGAACCCCACAAGGTAGAGCTTTTTATTTTGTGAATTTTTTGTTAAAAGGACCAAATTAACGTGGTCCTTTTCTTCAAATGCTGTGGATTTATGAACCCCTTGAATAAAGCCGTACCACAAGCCTCTTGGGGGAGTGCCTAATTTTTTTGAGTAATTCAAGAATTCTTCGTGTGCAAAACCTTTTTGTTTTTCATAAGATTTAAAAGAATTGGATTTTCCCTCTGGGCCACTGGCGTGTTTCCATTCTTTTGTATTGTATGCGATTCTTGCTATTGCATTGATCATCTTTTTCTTCTCTCTTGGGATATAGAGTCCATCCACAAATTGGAGCAAGAGGTTAATCTAGTCTTACTGACTCTTTTAAAAGCGATGCTGCCCTTTCAAAAATGAGGAAGTATGAAAGTTGGTTAATCCTCTTTTCATCTTTTCTCTCTGATAAAAGTTTTTTGGTTGCTGGGAGTCTTGAGGCTATTTAGTTAGAAGGGTCGTTCCGTTGACTGAAGTCTTGCAGGGGCAATTCGATCTGACGCCCGTCTTCTCAGAATACTACATTAAAGTTCCGATTCTGAGCTGAAATCATTATGAACCTCCCGAGAAGACTTTAGCTTCTCAGGAAGTTCTTCTATTTATCTACGCAATGTTGCATTAATACTCATCAAACATACGTTGAATTTCTTTAGGATCGCTGGTCTTTGTCAGAGCCAATTGCAAAAGCAAGCGAGCCTTTTGAGGATTCAAAGTATCGGATTCCAAGAATCCAGCGTCTTTCCACTTAGCAAGAGATACTGTTGTTGGGCCGTTTGGAACACGAGCGCTTCTAACAACAACGACGCCGTTTTTGACAGCATCTTTCAAACCTGCTTCTGTCGGATCTGCAATGGAGCCATTTCCTGTTCCAGCGTGAATGATGCCTTTGGCACCGGCTTTAACAGCAGCATCTGCCATTACGCGGTCAGCATCAACGTGGGAATAAATGATGTCAACGCGCGGCAGAGTTTCTAAGTTGGAAACGTCAAATTCGCTGTTGGTGGTGTGACGTTTGGTGGACTGTTTGTAGAAGCGGACTTTTCCGGCTCCGATGTAGCCCAGAGCTCCGAGTTCAGGAGACTTGAAGGTTGCAACGTTAGTTGTATTAGTCTTGGTGACGTCTCTGGCGCCGTTGATGACATCGTTCATAACAATCATGACGCCTTTGCCCTTAGCTTCCGGAGAAGTGGCAACCTTAACGGCATTCAAAAGATTCATTGGACCGTCTGCTGAGATTGCAGTAGCCGGTCTCATAGCGCCAACCAGAACAACCGGTTTGTCGCTCTTGGTTAGAAGGTTAAGGAAGTAGGCTGTTTCTTCCAATGTATCGGTGCCGTGTGTGATGACGATGCCGGATACAGAAGGATCCTTAAGGAGTTCGTTGACACGTTTAGCAAGCTTCAACAATGTCGGTGTGTTCATGTTGTTGGAGGAAATCTTAACGATTTGTTCTCCGGTCACATTAGCAATATCTTTGACTGCTGGGACAGCGTCAATCAAAGTTTGAATAGCCAAATCTCCGGCTTTGTAGCCGGTTACCTGTGTGGCGGAAGCGGCTGTGCCGGCAATAGTACCGCCAGTGGCAAGAATTTTCACATTCGGGAGGTCGGCTGCGAATGCAAAAGAAGCGGAGCAAACAGCAAGAGCTGCGATTATTGATTTAATTTTCATATAGTAAGTTCTCCTTTCATTGGGATCGTTATCCCGATAAAGATCCTAGCTCACTACTTAGAAAATGGGAAGGTTTTTTAAAGTACAGGACACTAGTTTTCAGGGAAAACTTGAGCATGAAGGAAGCGGGATTATCAAAAATAAAAATCGAGGTGAGAGTCAAAGGTTCGGTCTTTATTGGTCTAACATCAGCGTTCCAGCGATGAAAAACATAACGACGGCTATTAACAGGTCCAAAACTTTCCAAGCGATTGGACGCCTGAAAATTGGTCTGAGCAGTCTTGCTCCGTATCCAAGGCTATAGAACCAAAGAAAACTTCCCAAACAGGCTCCCATGCTGAAGAAATATTTGCCGGGGTCACCGTAGGCAGATGCAATGCTGCCAAGCAAAATCATGGTGTCAAGGTAAACATGGGGATTGAGGAACGTGAAGCCTAAACAGGTAAGAAGGACCTTGGAGAGACTAGGCAACGAAACGGTGTTGCCTGCGACTAAGGAACCGGAGGACTTAAAAAAGTTCTTCAAGGACAGGAGGCCGTAAATAAACAAGAATGCCGCGCCGCCATAACGGAAAACGTCGAGGAAGATTGGAAACTTTTGGACAATGGCGCCGATTCCGAAAACACCGCACCAAATCAGCAGGAAATCGCTTAGAAAACAGATTGTGCACACCGGAAAGACGTATTTCTTGTGCAGTCCGATTTTCAACACATAAGCGTTTTGTGCACCAATAGCAATGATCAATGACAAACCGGTCAACAGACCTGAAATCAATACTGAGAAATCAAGCATGGCACAACAAAGAAAAATAAAAGCTAAAAACGACAAAAATATATGTTTTTCAGAAGATTCCCAGTGAGATTATTGTCTTTAACGACGGATCATCGTCTCTTGTTGGAAAGCGACTGATATTGAATATTATGTTAAAAAAATTCTTCTCTCTGAATGGAGGAAGACTTTTAGAGAAGAAGGTTTGGAGCAGAGTGCTTTGAATGTCAAATAATTAAGACTAAATACTATGAAAGAAAAATACGACCTATATGTCCTTTCTCTGATAGAGACTATACAGGTCGTAATCGAAATTAAAAGGATTCAAAACTCATTAGAAGTCATGAACCATGCCGAAGGCAATCTGGTATCCATTTAGGTTAGTCGTTTTCAAGCTGGTTCCCTTCCCCCAGCCTTTACCTCCGTCAACATATCCCGCGAATCCATAAACTTTTGTTCGCTTAGAAAATGGATACTCATACCCAGCACCGATATTCCAGAGATTTGCTTTTTTCTCTTTTTGGATAAGGGCACCTTTTCCATCCACCTTTCTCGTGATGTATTTGAAGCCTAATTTTGCAGTACCCGCGCCGATTTTAATTTGGGTTCCGACTTGGGCGGTATGCTGTTTGTAGCGATTCTCTCCCCATTGATATTGATAAATTGCCATGGGACGAATTTGTCCAATTTGCCAATATCCTCCGATAGTCAGATGATAGAGCGGATTGTGCTTAATACCAGTTTCATTTTTGTAGTCCATAGCTTCAAAGATAACGCTCCCGCTAGCTTCTTTGCTGCGGTAGAGAGCTCCTAAGCCATAATAGTGATTGTTTTTTGACCACTTGTTTTCGGAGTCGTCCGTGTTAGTGCCATTTGAATACATTGCATGGAGGGAAACATTTCCAAAAGACGGTGTACTGTATGCAACCGCATTGTCGACACGGCTAAAATGAAGAGAGGTAGTTCCAGAGGCCCATCCGCTGGCACCATGAGTGACCCCGAATACTGCGCCTCTTAAGATACCCGTGGATTGGGCGAATCCCAGAGTTCCTAAACGGCCAAACGTTACACGTCCAAAACTGCCGTCGAGATAGAGAGAGGATTCTCTATTGAATGCTTGATTGGTTCCTCCTTCTGCTCCGTCATCGATAGTAAATCCCTGTTCCAGAATAAAGCCGACTTTATAACCGTTGCCGAGATCTTCAACTCCTTTTATTCCCCATCGTGATCCAGCTGTAAAACCAGACTTAAGTTGGACAGTGGCAGGCCCATGACGAGTTTTGCCAGTTAACACGCTTGCATCAATTTTCCCATACATATCTACTTGGGAAGCTTGTGCACCAAAAGAAGTGATTAAGCCGGTACAAAATAAAGCAACGGCGACGGACCTAAATTTCAACATTTTTTTCCTTGGACGTAAATGAACATAGATAGTTAGAAGACGGGATTGTCTTCATTAAACTCAGCTGAAATTTTTATATCTTCGAAGAATCCTGCCCTCAGTTTGCTTTGTTTTTCTTTGGGTGTTTTGTTGAGTTCAAAAAACTTTTAGAAATGCTTAGCTAACTCCGAGAAGGTGTTTTTTATTCTATATATGTAACTTCTTAATACAAAAGCGAAGTTCGCAAAGGTTCTTTGTCATTTGATCAAAAGCTTCATCTAAGTAGTTTTGTTAAATCTAGGAAAAACTTGGCGGGAGGAACCTACTTATTTTGGTGGTGATTTGTTCAGATAGGGAAAACACGGTCTTATCATGGACAGACCAAACGGCGAAATACCCGCGTTGTTTAAGTATTTGAGGAGTGAAAAAATGGCTGATGTAAAAAGCATCAAGGGAACCCAGACAGAAAAAAATTTGGCTATCTCATATTTGAATGAAGCCCAGTCCTATGCTCGTTATACATACTATGCAAATCAGGCAAACAAAGAACTGTATTTCCCAATCGGCGTAGTCTTTAACGTTACGGCTGCTAATGAACTTCGCCACGGCAAAATCTTCTTAGGTTTCCTGCAGGGCGGCTCCGTTATCGCACCTACACCGGTAGATGCGCTTCCTCCAAGCGGAACTATTGAAAATCTGAAGATTTCTATTTCCGAAGAACAGAATGAAGGCGTAGACGCTTACATCAAGTACGCACAGATCGCTGAACAGGAAGGATTTACCGATATCGCCTCTAAGTTCAGAGCCATTGCACAGATTGAACAGGAACATTTGAACCGCTTCCGCCGTCTGCTCCAGCAAGTCGAAACCGGCACAGTTTGGAAGAGAGAAAAACCAATTCTTTGGCAATGCTTAGTTTGCGGCTACCAAGTCGAAGCTTTGGAACCTCCAAAAGTTTGCCCGGCTTGCTCACACCCATATCAACACTACATGGCAACAGATATTCTTCTGTAATTTTGCAAGTAGGTTAAGAGGTGAAAAGGATCGTCTGTCGGCGGTCCTTTCTTTTTGACACTCTTTTTAGGCGTTTTCATATGACAAACCAGCATTTATATGAAAGAATCCAGCAAAGTGTCTGCTAAATAACGGAGAACTTGTAAATGCATATTGATAATGAAATCAAGCTAGACTTCAAAGATGTATTGATCAGACCTAAGAGATCGACACTTTCCAGCCGCTCTAGCGTTGACCTAGTCAGACCTTTTAAATTCCTTCACTCAAAAACAGAATACGCAGGTATTCCAATCATTGCTGCCAATATGGATACGACCGGAACTTTTTCCATGGCCGAAGCCTTAGGCAAGCATCAATTGTCCGTAGCTCTTCATAAGCACTATGACGCTAAGGACTATGTTGAATTTTTCAGCAAACTTACCAACAAGAGCACCGCTTTCTACTCTTTAGGCATCGGTTCGGCCGATATGAAGAAGTTTGAAGAAGTGATGAAGGCTGCTCCCGATGCAATTAAATATGTCTGCATCGACGTTGCTAACGGTTATACGGAGACTTTTGTTTCCTTTGTCAGCTCCTTCAGAAAGAGCTTCCCGAACATGGTCATCATGGCCGGTAACGTCGTTACAGGAGATATGACCGAAGAATTGCTCTTAGCCGGTGCTGATATCGTTAAGGTCGGTATCGGTCCAGGTTCCGTCTGCACAACTAGAAAGATGACAGGCGTTGGCTATCCTCAGCTGTCAGCTACGATTGAGTGCGCAGATGCAGCTCATGGCCTAGGCGGACTGATTTGTGCTGACGGCGGGTGCACAAGACCAGGCGACATTGCAAAAGCATTCGGTGCTGGCGCAGACTTTGTTATGCTCGGCGGTATGTTTGCCGGCCACGATGAAAGCGGCGGTGAAGTTTTAGAGAAAGACGGCAAGAAATACAGAGCTTTCTACGGCATGAGCAGTAAATCTGCTATGGATAAGTATGCCGGCGGAGTCGCTCATTACCGTGCCGCAGAAGGCAAGACCGTTCTGCTTGAAGACAGAGGCCCTGTCGAAGGAACTATTCAAGACATTCTCGGCGGCGTTCGCTCCGCATGTACTTATGTCGGTGCAAGACGTCTGAAAGAGCTTACAAAGAGAACCACGTTCGTTCGTGTAACTCAGCAGCTCAACGAAGTTTTCGGGAAGTCATAAAACTCAATTTTGGAGAAGACAGTGACGGAACAATTGAAGCAAGAGGAACAAGCCGGTTTAGAAGAGCTGGACACTAAGCTTTTTGATCTCAGTTCACTCGAGCCGGCTTCGAAGTATCTGAAGACTGCTGTCAAAGCGTTAAACGGAAAATCCCCCGAGGAAGTGACGGAGATTGTTCTTTCCCATTTAACGGCTGACGGGAAGCAGCGTCTCCTAGAAGACTTAGTCGCTGATAAAGTCTTAAAGGAAGACAAGAAAGCCTCTCCAACCGAAGAAATGGATGAAAGAAATCCTGACACGTCTCCTTCGGCCTATCCGTACATTCATGGCTACAACCCGGACCTTTACAAGAAGCAGTTATATCAGCTTCAGATTGAATTGCTGAAACTGCAGAAGTGGGTTAAGGAAAACAACAAGAAAGTTCTGATTCTTTTTGAAGGCCGAGACGCCGCCGGAAAGGGAGGAACCATTCTTCGTTTTACCGAGAGCCTGAATCCCCGCGGAGCCAGAGTTGTGGCTCTGCCGAAGCCTACGCCGGAACAGCAAGGTCAATGGTACTTCCAACGCTATTCGTCCCAACTGCCTTCTCCGGGCGAACTCGTTTTCTTTGATAGATCTTGGTACAACCGTGCCGTAGTAGAGCCGGTCATGGGGTTCTGTACGGAAGAGCAAACAAAGCAGTTTTTGCAGGAAGTTCCTTATTTCGAAAAGAGCATTATCAACAGCGGGACGATTCTGATTAAATTCTGGCTTTCTGTTTCCAGAAAAGAACAGAAGAGAAGATTTAAGCAGCGCCGCACGGATCCGCTGAAGAGGTGGAAACTTTCTCCTGTTGATTTGGCTTCATTAGACAAGTGGGATGAGTACAGCGAAGCGATTCATAATATGTTCGTAGCTAGCGATAATTTCTATGCTCCTTGGCTGGTTATCCGCAGCGACGACAAGATGAGAGCACGTCTCAATGCCATCCGTTATGTATTGAAGACCATAGACTATGCTGAAAAAGATCCTAAGGCCATTGGACAAATCGATCCGTTAATCTTGTATCCTGCGGGTTCTTGTCTTGGCGAAACTAACGACAAGCTTGACATGCCTAGGGAAGATAAGAAGGAAAAGTCCGAAAAGCACAAGGACAAAAAGAAAAAATAAAGAAGGACAAAGATGAGTTCATTATTTGATTCTGCAAAATTTGTGATGTCCGTAGCCGACATTGAAGGTTTGCCGGACTCTGAACTTCCGGAGATTGCCTTTGCGGGCCGTTCAAACGCAGGGAAATCAACCTCGATCAACTGTATTTGCCGCCAGTCCCGTTTGGCGTTTTCCTCAAAGACTCCGGGCCGTACTCAGCTTTTGAATTTCTTTGAGCTCTCTGTAAAAGGGGAGAAGCCAAGAGAAAGAATTCCAAAAGGCTATTTGGTTGATTTACCGGGTTACGGCTTTGCTAAAGCCGCGCCTGAAACCAGAAAGACTTGGGAAAACTTAGTCGGCGGCTACGTTGTCGGAAGAGAGCAGCTCAAAGGCATTGTCATCGTGATGGATGCTAGAAGACCTTTTATGCCGGCTGATGAATTTCTGCTCGACTTTCTGCTCCCTAGAGAAGATCTGGCGATTCATTTTCTTTTGAATAAGTCCGATCAGCTTAAGACCACTGAAAAGAGAGCCGCCATGGAGATGGCTCGCAAGAGAGCGGCCGAGCTTGGCGGCAACATCACATATCAGCTGTTTTCCGGCCTCAAGAAGGAAGGAATTCAAGAGCTGCAGGATGTGCTGACCGGTTGGCTTGGGTTGCCGAAAGGATCCTAAATAAAATTTTCCCAGTAATTTGAAGGCGGGCAAGATGCCCGCTTTCGTTTTGAGAGTGTTGAACGGAATTCTTATCCGAAGGAATTTCTTCTAAGGCTTTTAAGCATTTGGTATTCCTAATGCGAGTTTTCTATTTTTCTTTTATCGGGCGTTTGCTCTAAAGGAAAGGATCTGCTTTTAACTCGAAGATAGGCTTGCACTCTCTAATAAGAAAGTACAGTCCAATGGATTTACATCCAAATTTTCTGGCTACGGCTGGTAACTTCGGAGACTTACAGTTGGCGTCTATATCAGTTTTTTCTAGAGTGACAATGGTTGAACCGCTGATACTGGCGTGTGCTACAAGCCACGGATCTGCTCCATCTAAAAAAGAGTCGACTTTCCTTTTCCATTGCGGCTGACTCACGGTGTAAGTGCATACTTCCCTGAATTTTTCCATCTCTTTTGGTGACGGTCCCTTAACTTTGGGTTCCCACAGCGCAACTCGTTTGCTGAGTTCGTCTCGTCCTTTTCTTAATTCTTCATAGACTCGCCGATGGAGAACAAAAGTACCGTTATTTATTCCCAAATCTAAAAACTTCCAAAATCCTGGATGAAATTGTGGGTCGTAGTATGAATTTTTGGATGTAATAAATACATTGGCATCCAAGATATATTTTTGTTCTATCACAGTCCCATCTCCAAGGCTTTTTTCTGAATTGTATTTGCACTGTATAGAGTTAAGCGCATTGCTTCAGAAAAAGGAATCTCTCCCGAATAGGCTGCTTTTACGGCATTCTCGATCAATAACTTTCCCAAGCGAGCTTGTTGAATCACGGTGTAACTGGGTCCTCCTTTTCCTTTTTCTTTTGGTTTACTGAAAGTAAGAAGTTTATTTAATTCTTCTTGGAAGAAAGCATCCGATATGAGATGCAATTCATGAGCGCGACGAATTATCACCCACTTGCTTACACAAAACTCTCTAGCCAGAGAATCTATTAGTTCCACGGTCTCTTGGGAATCTCCTCTTTCCCAGCAACTCCTAAAATCCTTTTCGGGGACCAAATACTCTACAGTGATACGGTCACAAAGTCGTTCTACACCGCGAGCGCTACCATCGCCTCCAGATAATCCTGTCTCTCCAAGCAAGATATGACAAAATTCATGGATCAAAGTAAAAATCTGCGCCTTGGCCGAGTCGTTTTCATTGATAAAGATCAGAGGACAGTACTTGTCACATAATGCGAATCCTCGGAATTCCTCGCTATCCAACTTATGTTTTATAGAGTTAAGCACATGGCTATTTTTTTGGATTAACACCCCTAAATTCTCGATAGTATGGAGAAGGTTCTTAAAGCGATTTTCCTGGCTACTAAGCTTCTTTTCTCCCAGGAGCTTCTTTAGAATGTTTGCTCCTTCTTTCGGAGTGTTATGTTGAGAGAGGACTCCTTCATATAAAAAAGGTTCAGCGTCCGCATGTTCTAAACGTTCACTGAGGAAGGCTTGGCACTCTTTTGCGTGCTCAATCGTTTTTCTTAGGCCTAAACTAATTTCTTTTACCGGGTGGTTCCCTTTTGTTCTGAAATCCGGAAGTAGTGGAGTTTCCTCTGGAGGAGAGGGTAAGCAGAAATAACCAAAAGGTACAGACAGCTTAGTGGACAGCTTCTGAGTTTGTGTGATTGTCGGCTTTCGTTTTCCTTCTAACCAGCTCTGAATAAAAGGAAATTCTTTGACTAGATCTCCAGCGGAGT
>UQNA01000067.1 GCA_900542195.1 uncultured Sutterella sp.
CCCGGAAAAAATCCACAGTAAATATAAAAAGGCTGTCGAGTAGTTCGACAGCCTTTTTTCTAATTATTATGTTCCTCGGTTGTTAATCTAGAGGCGGCAAGCATTCTCCTAAGCTAAAAAATATTTTATTTTTCCTTTTTTTTATCAGAATTTTTTTTTAACGTTTTAAAAGAAATTTTCCAGATTGGAAGTTAAGTCGTTAATGTATGAAATTACCGAGAGAAAAAAATCGATTCAATTTAAATTGTCCCTAATTAAAAAAAATAAAAACTGAAAAAAGAATAAATATTTCTATAAAGTATCTTTATTAGATATAAATAATAAAAATATATTTTTCACAAAAGAAACTTATCTTTACCTCTCATGCTGCAGAAGTTGCAGAAATTGTGTTTCGATAGATTTTTGATCAAAATACAATCTGAAAAATCACCGGCTCTAAATTGAAAAAAGATGTACCCATTTAGGGTTTGTTCCATTCAATCCAAAACCAAACTTTTTTCAATATCTTGTGTGGGGTAATTTTGTCTAGGTCGAAAAAGATAAAATACTTGGAAGAATAATAAGTTAGTCTCTCTAAACGAGAGCTAACTGATTGAAGATTGGTTCTGTTTTGATATTTCGGGAAATTATTCAAACAACTATATATAGTGGTAGCTAATACAGGGGGTATCTAACTGTTGTGTTAAAAGCCTCCTCAAAAGAACAAAAAAGAGATAAGATCTATAGCCCGCAAATTCAAAAATGAGGTTTGCGTCAATACTAATTATTTGTTTTTTGGAGGTGTGTTTCATGAACTCTACAGAGGCTTTGCCTAAGTTCGTCATCAAACGTGACGGCAGTGTCAAAGATTTTGATATAACAAAAATCGCCAACGCTCTTGCTAAGGCAGGTAAAGCTACCGGTGAGTTCGATGATGCCACTGCTAATCGAATCACTCATATTGAAGTTGTTCGTCACCTCCAGAAGAACGAACTCACAACCCCGACCATCGAGCAAATTCAGGACGCGGTAGAAAACGCTCTTTTCGATACCGGCTATAGGAAAACTCTCAGAGCCTATATTGTTTATCGTGAACAAAGAGCCAAAATGAGAGATGCCCGCAAGAGCCTTGTGGACGTAGAAAGCTCAATGAATGAATATCTCCTTCAGCAGGATTGGCGTGTAAATGCCAATGCCAACCAAGGATATTCTTTAGGCGGTTTGATTTTGAACGTTTCAGGAAAAGTTGTTGCCAACTACTGGCTTAACTTTGTTTATCCTCCGGAAGTGGGCCGTGCACACAGAGAAGCAGATATTCACATTCATGACTTGGATATGCTCTCAGGGTACTGCGCAGGCTGGTCTTTAAGGAGACTTCTTAATGAAGGTCTAAACGGCGTTCCGGGTAAAGTTGAGGCTGGTGCACCGAAACACTTAAGCAGCGCTATCGGTCAAATCGTTAACTTTTTAGGCACGATGCAGAATGAATGGGCCGGTGCTCAGGCATTCAGTTCGTTTGATACATATCTTGCACCTTATATCCGTGTAGACAAACTCTCTTATAAAGAAGTCAGACAGTGCATCCAGGAACTTATTTATAACCTGAACGTTCCTAGCAGATGGGGTACTCAGACACCTTTTACAAATCTGACATTTGACTGGACATGTCCGGAAGATTTGAAGCAACAGGTGCCAGTTATCGACGGAAAGGAAATGGACTTCACCTATGGTGATCTCCAAGAAGAAATGGCTATGATTAACCGGGCCTATATCGAAGTCATGCTTGAAGGCGATGCTAAAGGCCGAGTCTTTACTTTCCCGATTCCGACTTATAACGTCACACCGGATTTCGATTGGACGAGCGAAAACTCTAAGCTCTTGTTCAGCATGACAGCACGTTATGGTCTGCCGTATTTCCAAAATTTCATTAATTCGGAACTGAAGCCGAACATGATTCGCTCCATGTGCTGCCGCCTCCAGCTGGACTTAAGAGAACTCTTAAAGCGTGGAAACGGCCTTTTTGGCTCCGCTGAACAAACCGGTTCTTTAGGTGTTGTCACCTTAAACTGCGCACGTCTCGGCTATGTTTTCGCCCAAGATGAGGAAGGCCTATTCAAGAGAATTGAAGAACTTCTCGAAATCGCTAGAACCAGCTTGGAATTGAAGCGTAAGGTCATCCAGCGTCATATGGATCAAGGTTTGTTCCCGTACACCAAGCGTTATCTCGGTACTTTGAGAAACCATTTCTCCACAGTAGGAGTTAACGGTTTGAACGAAATGATCAGAAACTTTACGCAAGACCAACATAACATTACAACTCCTGAAGGTCACGCCTTCGCTGCTAAAGTTCTCGACTTCATTCGTGAAAAACTTGTTATTTTCCAAGAAGAAACGGGTCATATGTACAACCTGGAAGCTACTCCTGCCGAAGGAACTACCTACAGATTCGCTAAAGAAGATAAAAAGCGCTTTCCGAAGATTCTTCAAGCCGGTACTCCGGATCATCCTTATTACACCAACAGCTCTCAGCTCCCCGTTAACTTTACGGATGATCCTTTCGAAGCTCTCGAAATGCAGGAAGATCTTCAGAAGAAGTACACCGGCGGTACAGTTCTTCACTTGTACATGAACGAAGCCATTTCCAGTTCGGAAAGATGCAGCGATATCGTCAGAAGAGCATTGACGAAATTCCGCTTGCCTTACATTACCATCACACCGACATTCTCCGTCTGTCCGAAACACGGTTATATCCCGGGCAACCACGAGTTCTGTCCTAAGTGCGATGCTGAATTGATTGCTAAGAAGAGATTGGAACAGTCTTCAGTAACAGATAATTTTTAACATTTATTTTTTAATTTCATAAGGAAGAGTTGCTATGAATACCACAGATAAAGACATCGTTTTGAAAGACGAAGAAAGAACAAAATGTGAAGTTTGGACACGAGTTATGGGTTATCACCGTCCTACTTCTTCTTTTAACATCGGAAAACAAGGTGAATTCGCTGAAAGAAAGTACTTCACCGAAGACAAATGCGGCTGCTCTAAGTAAGTCCATTTCATTCTGAATAGCTCCGCACTAACTCTGCGGAGTTTTTTTGCGTTTATACGATTCAACGAGTAGGAAACTTCATGAAGGCGATTTCAATACAAGCTTCTCCTGCAGTCGAACATCGTCCTGCAAATCAATTAAGAATCGCAGGATTGACGAGGTTTACAACAATTGATTTTCCCGGATTTTTGTCGGCAGTCGTATTTCTTAAAGGTTGCCCTTGGAAATGTCTTTATTGCCAAAACCCCGAACTTCAGTCGAAGGAATTCTCTGAGAATGAAGAGGCTGTTTCTTGGGATTACCTAGAAAATTTTTTGAAGAAAAGAATAGGCCTGATCGATGGAGTCGTTTTCAGCGGAGGGGAGCCACTTACCGATCCTGCACTTTATGAGGCAGTTCAAACGGCTAAGAAGCTCGGCTATAAAATCGGCCTTCATACGGCAGGAATGTATCCGCACCAATTAAGAGAAATTCTTCCTTTCCTTGATTGGGTAGGTCTGGACATTAAAGCTCCTTTACAAGAACACGACTTGTACGAGAAAGTTGTCGGCAAGAGAGTGCATATCGAAAAAGTGGAGGAAAGCTTGGATGATCTTCTCGAGAGCAGAATTCCGTTCGAAGTTCGTACGACGGCACACCCGGATTATCTTTCAGAAGAGCAGCTGTTAGCGCTGGCAAGGCAGCTCAAGAAGAAGGGAGTGCGGGAGTACGCTCTGCAAATTTACCGGGAACCTCCCATGCACACCCAAGAACATCCTTTGCCAAGAGTCGGAAGTGACTATCCTTCTACCGGGGTATTGAAGGAATTAGAATCCTTGTTCGATAAATTTATTCTGAGAAGACCATAACTTTATGTCATTAATAAAAATATTATCTGCTTTTGCAGTTTCTGCGCTTTTAGCCTCGGGTTCTGCTCATGCGCTTTCTTTTGGTGAAATCGGCAATCTTTTTCAAAAATCAGAAACAGCTACATCTGCCGATCAAAAAGATTTCGGCCATCCCGGATACGAATATATCGAAGCCAGAGTCACTCGGGTAGCAGACGGAGATACTTTAACTGTCCGGGAAAAGGGTTCTAACAATAAAATTAAAATCAGACTTCTAGGAATTGATGCTCCGGAACTAAAAATGGACGGAGGAAACGCCAGTCAACGTCATCTGGAAAACCTTATCCGCAGCGGCAATAACCAGGTAAGAATCTACTACCTCTCCAAGAAGAAGTTTGATAGATACGGAAGAATAATCGGCAAAGTCGTTACAAACAATATTGATGTCAATAGACAAATGGTGCTTGACGGCCACGCTTGGTTTTACAGAAACTATCAAAAAGACGTAATGCCGAAAGATCGTGTTCTTTACCAGGAAGCTATGTATGAGGCTCAAAAGGCTAAACGCGGATTATGGGCCCAGCCAAATCCTGAAGAACCTTGGGAGTGGAGAAAAACCCACCGCCGCAAAGATTAATCAGGTTTATTGGAGTTAGTTAACCAGACTTTTGCCAGCCTCGGGTTTAGCCCGAGGTGGTTGACTACTGTGGTCTGATGAAGTCTCCGAAATTATCATCTTGCTCGAAGCAAGTCGGAGAAATGATTAAAGAGACCTTAGAGGGATTGCCGCTGATAGCGGGGGTGAAAACTGGTTCAGAAAAGAGCCTGTTTGGGCTGTTTTCGGCTATATGGTCGATGGACTCATGTTCAAATCCTTCCAGAAGCCAGTCTTTGTCGAATTCGTTATCAAAAAAAGGAAATTTATTGGGTTCTCGGTCATCGTCGTCCAAAGAATCCATAACTCGGCTGCTGATATATTCCAATGTTGCAATAAGAGGCTCGACCTTATCCGGTCGGACCTTTTCTTCAATCATTGTCCTTACATCGGCTTTAAGTTTGTAAGGAACAAAAAACGAATTATCAAACTGAGTGATATCGTAATTAATCTTTTTACTGAACTTCTTCATACTTCTTCGAATTAGGACGGGAGAGAATTGCAGAAGTACAGATCCTCTTCCTGCTTTTATTGTAGTTAAGAATTCAAAAGGCTTGAGTCAACTTGAGTACTATATTCCGAGCTTAATTGAATAGGATAAGCATGCAAAAAAATACTATAGGCTGCGATATTTTCTGCGATGTTATTGACAATTTCGGAGACGCAGGGGTGTGCTGGAGATTGGCGCGAGATATCAGGAAAGAGAAGGGCTGGAATGTACGCTTCTATATAAATAATCTGAAAACCTTATCGGCGATTGAACCGCGAGTCGACAGTGAAAAAGCAAGGCAGCACACGGCAGGAATTGAAATCCTAAAATGGGAATACGCGGACCGAGAGGCTCCCTCTGATATCGTTATAGAGACATTCGGGTGCAGAATTCCTGACTCTTTTGAAAAAAGAATAGCTCAGAAAAATCCCACTCCTATCTGGATCAATTTGGAATATTTGTCAGCTGAAAACTGGGTTGAGGGCTGCCATATGCTTCCTTCGCCTCATCCTCAATACGGCACTAAGAAATACTTTTTCTTTCCGGGAGTTACAAAAAAGACGGGGGGAATTGTTTGCGAGACCGATCTCAACGAACACCGTCAGTTGTTTAAGAGAGAAAAAGAAGTCTTTCTAAAAAACATAGGCGCAAATCCGGAAGGTCCTTTTAATACTTTCGTGTTTTGTTATCCCTCAGCGCCTCTTAAAACTTTGATTGAAGCCTTAGCCTCTGATCGGAGACCTATTCAGCTTTTGTTGGCGGCCGGCGGGGCAGGAAAAGAGATACAAGAACTGGCAAAGCCATATCCTCACATTTTATGTGTTCCTCTGCCTATGCTTCCTCAGACCGATTTTGATAAATTGCTTTGGGCTGCTGATTCATTGATTATTCGCGGAGAAGATTCTTTTGCCCGTGCTCAATTAGCCGCCAAACCTTTTATTTGGAATATTTATCCTCAGACAGAAGAGACGCATATTCAAAAACTGTTAGCTTTTGAAGATCGTTTAAAACCTTTTTATTCTCAAAAAAATTTCGAGCTTTTGAAAGAAATTAATCTTGCTTTTAATAAGGGAGACTCTTCTTTTATAGAGTTGTGGCCTCAATGGCGCGACGCGACTCCCGAATTAACGGAGAGTGCCGCAGCTTGGGAAGAAAATTTACATTCTGTAGGTTCACTTACAGAGAATTTGTGCAAATTCATAGAAAGCAAGTTAAAATCATAAGATCTCTTAAATCTGCGATTGGCAGTTAGAAAACATCAGGTAATTTTTTATTATGAAAACAGCACAAGAACTTAGAGTCGGTAACGTTGTCATGGTTGACAACAATCCAATGGTTGTCCTTAAAAGCGAATACAGCAAAGGCGGCCGCGGCGCATCCACAGTTAAGCTCAAAATGAAGAACCTTCTGAGCAACGCCGGAACAGAAACAGTTTACAGAGCTGACGATCGTTTCGATGACATCATCCTCGACAAGAAGGAAGTCACATATTCCTACTATGGTGATCCACACTATGTTTGGATGGACGACGAATACAACCAGATTGAAGTTGAAGCTGAAGTGATGGAAGACTGCCTCAAGTATTTGGAAGACGGCATGCAGGCTGAAGCCGTTTTCTACAATGGCCGTGCTATTTCTATTGAACTTCCTACAATTTTGGTCCGCGAAGTTGTTTACACAGAACCTGCAGTTAAGGGTGACACATCCGGTAAGGTTATGAAACCAGCCAAACTCTCTACAGGTCACATTGTTCAAGTTCCTGCTTTTGTCAACACCGGCGACAAGATTGAAATCGATACAAGAACTGACGAGTATCGCAGCAGAGTAATGTAATTAGGGATTACTCTTGAAAAAGGCGGCTTAGGCCGCTTTTTTCGTATCTTTTAAGAGCCGGGCGGGGATAAGCAAACTTTGCGTTGTTAGAATTTGTTTTATTTTTCTAACTTGGAAGCATAAGAATGGATCCATACGCAGCAGGTTGGTTGTCGATTATTCCTCCCGTAGTCGCAATCATATTGGCCCTTATAACAAAAGAAGTTTTTTCTTCGCTAATGATCGGTATTCTTTCCGGAGCTTATATTTATTCTTTCGGAAGCGGCGCTGCCGATCCAATGGTCAAAGGCCTGGAAGTTACCTTTAAATTAATGGGAGATAAGGTTGACTTTCAAATTCTCTTATTCTGTACGTTATTAGGTGCCCTGGTATACGTCTTGGGAATGTCCGGAGGCACCCGCAAATACGGTGAAATTGCAAGAGAAAAAATCAAAAGCAGAAAGTCTTCTATCTTAGCTACATTTGGTCTGAGCTTTCTTATCTTTATTGATGATTACTTTAACTGTTTAACAGTCGGTACCGTCATGAGACCTTTGACCGATTCTTATCGTGTCTCCAGAGAAAAACTGGCTTACATCATTGACTCTACCGCCGCTCCGATGTGCATCATTGCACCGATCTCCTCATGGGCAGCTGCTGTCGGAAGCAGTTTGAAATCCACCGGTCAGTTCGAAAGCGATTTCCAAGCTTTTGTCTCTTCCATTCCATTCAATTTTTATGCCATCTTCTGTCTTTTATTGGTGTTCTATTTAAGTCTTACCAACAGAGATTTCGGCCCGATGAGACTTGCTGAAGAAAGAGCTCTTTCTAAGGCATTGAAGGAAGTTGAGAACGAAATTACCGATAAACCTAAGCACCTTCCGAGTACCCGCGGGACTATCTGGGATATGTTGGTTCCATTAATTGCTCTCATCGTGTTCGCCGTTTTAGCTTTCATGTATGACGGCGGCTATTGGGGAGATGATCCTGCTTATCATACTTTTGCCGCATCTTTGGGCAACTGCTCAGCCTCTAAGGCTCTTGTTTGGGCATCTTTTGGCGCGATTGTTGTTGCGATGGCAATGTATATTCCTCGCGGCATCGTGAAGTTTGGTTCGTTTATGGAAGGCTGTATTGAAGGCATGAAACTCATGCTTCCAGCCAACATTATTTTGGTATTAGCCTGGACCCTTTCCGGTGTTTGCCGCGATCTTCTTTTGACTCAGACTTTTGTTCAAGGTTTTGTCGCCGGCGGAACAGGTCTGGATTACTTCCTTCCTGTAGTTATTTTCATTATTGCGGGATTGTTGTCCTTCTCGACAGGAACAGCTTGGGGAACATTCGGTATTTTGATTCCTATCGCAGTTCCGGTTGCCATCTCAGTCGATCCAAGTCTGACTGTAGTGTGCTTGTCCGCTACTTTGGCAGGTTCCGTTTTCGGTGACCACTGCTCACCGATTTCCGATACAACTATTCTGTCCAGTGCAGGCAGCGGATGTTCGCATATGTCTCACGTAACAACTCAGCTCCCTTACGCTTGGTTTGTGGCTGGCTGCTGCGTAGTCGGATACTTGGCCGCAGGTTTAAGTCATGGAAACTGGATAATCAGTTTCGGAGCTACTTTCGTAGCCTTTGCCGGTTTCTTGGCTTTTATGTGGAACAGAAGCTTTGACGTTAGGAAATTTGAAAACATGCTTAGCGTCGAGGAAAAGATAGCGGCAGAAGCAAGATAAAGAACAAAAACCTCAACTCAAATTGAGCTAAGTATTAACGAAGGTAGTAGAAATACCTAAATACTTTTGCTAATATAGCACCTGAGAGATTTAATTCTCTCTTCTCCTTGGGATTGAGGTTGGTAAGTTTCAAGGACTTGGGCGAATCGCCCAATCACAGTCCGCTTACCGTTAGTCGGGCACCAGTGCGAAATATCTGGTGCCTTTTTTTTGACTTGGGTCAAAGAACTCTTCCATAATTGCGGAATATTTTTTGAGCAGGCAATAAGTTGTGACGACCAATGCAACGAATGATAAAGACACAGAGGCAAAACCTTTTGATGCCTCTGAGTTTTTAAAGACCCTTCCGAGACTTCCCGGTGTTTACAGATATTTTGACGCGCAAGGCAATCTCCTCTATGTAGGAAAAGCAAGAGATTTGAAAAGGAGAGTGTCAAGTTATTTTCAAAAGACGCTTGCTCCTCGAACCGAGATGATGGTTAGTTTAATTGCCAGGGCAGAAATTACTGTGGTCAACAGTGAAGCTGAGGCTCTCATTCTTGAGTCCAATTTAATTAAATCCCAATCTCCGAGATTCAATATTCTTTTCAGAGACGACAAATCCTATCCGTACCTGAAATTCAGTGCAGGAGATTTCCCTCGTCTGTCTTATTTTCGGGGTGCCTTAGATAAAAAACAAACTTTTTTCGGTCCTTTTCCAAACGCTACGGCTGCGAAAGAAGCTCTGAGTGTGGTGCAGAAGGTATTCCAGGTCCGTGTCTGTGAGAATTCCGTCTTTAATAATCGATCCCGACCTTGTCTTCTCCATCAGATTGGCAGATGCAGCGGTCCATGCTGCAATTGCGTTAGCAAAGAAGAATATACCGAGGCGGTTCGACTCTCAAAAGAGTTTTTAAGAGGAGAAAGCGCGGAGATTCAAAAGACTTTACAGCAGAAGATGGAAGGGTATGCTGAGAAGTTAGAGTTCGAAAAAGCGGCTGCAGTTCGTGACCAATTGGCAGCTATTTCAAATGTCACGCAGATGCAGACTATGACAGCAACCCCAGACTTTAACGTCGATATCATTGCGGCTGTAATTGAAGGAGGTCAAATCTGCGTTAATTTGGCAATGGTCCGAGGAGGACAGCACCTAGGGGATCGTTCGATTTTCCCTAAATTTTCTAAGGATACGGAGCTTCCGTCTGTGGATGAAGTCATTGAAGCCTTCGTAGCACAGCATTACTTAGAAATGGATGTACCACCAGTTGTTTTAGCCAATGTTGAAGAAAACGGGGATACGATTTCAGAACTGCTGAATGCACTTTCTCCGAGAACGGTCTATTTTGCAAGAAAACCTCAAGGTATCCGAAAGAAGTGGCTGGATTTAGCTACGATGAATGCAAGGATCTCTTTAGGCAGAAAACTTAGCGAAGAATCTCATCAGGTAGGAAGAATAGAGGCTCTGACAGAAGCTTTAGGTCTGCAGTTTGACAGAGAAGATTATTCCAACTTTAAAGTGGAATGTTTTGACATCAGTCATTCTTCGGGTGAAGCTACTCAAGCATCCTGCGTTGTTTTTGCAAACAATAAAATGGATTCAAGCCAATACCGGCGCTTCAATATTCACGATGTAACACCGGGCGATGATTATGCAGCAATGCGCCAAGTTTTAACGAGAAGATATTCTCGAGTGGCCCGTGGTGAAGCAAAACTTCCTACCATCGTTTTAGTTGACGGCGGAAGAGGGCAGGTTTCCATGGCTTGCGAAGTCTTTGATGAGCTCGGACTTGATAAAAGCGTCATCGTTGGCGTGGCGAAAGGTGAAGGAAGAAAAGTTGGGTTGGAAGAGTTAATTTTTGCTGATCCGGAAAAACTTCCTCTGAAATTGGGAAAAGAGTCTGCAGCTTTGATGCTCATTGCGCAAATTCGAGATGAAGCACACAGATTTGCTATTACGGGGATGAGAGCAAAGCGTGCGAAAGCAAGAAATTATTCTAAAATTGAAGATTTAGAGGGAGTGGGTCCCAAGCGCAGAAAAAAACTATTAGCGCATTTTGGGAGCTTGAAGGCTCTTTCCAATGCTTCAGAAGAGGATATTGCTAGTGTCGAGGGAATTTCTCATTCGATAGCAAAACAAATTTATTCGCAATTACATGGCTAAACAAATACAAAAATTATCTTTTAACTTGCCTATGTGGCTCACTTGGGCAAGGATCGCTTTTATTCCGTTGATTGTTGGGGTGTTCATGCTCCCAATTTCATGGGTTAGTATGGGGTGGCAAAACATCATCGGCTGCGCTCTTTTTATCATTGCAGCAATTACAGATGCACTTGACGGCTACTTTGCTAGAAAGTTTGGGATGGGGACTAAGCTAGGGGCATTCTTAGATCCGGTTGCCGACAAGCTGATGGTCAGTGCGGCTCTCATCGTTTTGGTAGCGGCTGGTAGAGTCGACATGCTTATTGCTTTAATTATCATCGGCAGAGAAATTACCGTTACAGCATTAAGAGAGTGGATGGCACAGGTCGGTATGTCCGGAAAGGTTAAAGTCAATTGGTACGGCAAAATTAAAGCAATTGCGCAAATGGTTGCAATCCCGATGTTGCTCTATTTTGAACCTCTCTGGGGTATCGATATGAGAATGTTAGGTACGATTCTTATCTATATCGCCGCACTGTTGACGCTTTATTCCATGTTTGTATACCTCAAAGCAGCAGCGCCATATTTTGATAGCAATCCCGGGAAATAGAATTTATCTGAAATTTATTAAATTCCCAAAAAACTAAAATGTTGTGAAATTACAAAAATTTTTACATTTTATATAACTATTTGAAATTAAATAAGAAGCACTAAATTTTAGTGCTTTTTTATTAAATTTTTCTCTTGAGAGGTTTGACAAGCTCAAAAAAGGTATTTATAGTTCGCACCTCGTTGTTGATG
>UQNA01000068.1 GCA_900542195.1 uncultured Sutterella sp.
ATTCTTATTGTCAGAGGATTAACTCTTCCGGGTGCGATGCAAGGTCTGGAGTATTTGTTCAAACCCAATTTCTCAGCTTTCACAACTGAAGCCGTCTTCAATGCGATGGGATTCACATTTTTCTCTCTGTCGCTTGGCGCAGCTGTCATGGTCACCTATGCCGGCTATCTCTCGGAAAAAGTTAACCTGGTCTCTTCGACTGCTTGGATTGCATTTTTAGCGATCTTATCTGCAGTCCTAGGCGGCCTAATGGTCATGCCTGCGGTGTTTGCTTTCAATCTCAGCCCGACAGCAGGCCCCGGTCTGACATTTGTCACGATGCCGGCCATCTTTTCCCAGATGCCTTTCGGTGCATTCTTTGCAGCCTTGTTTTATTTCTGCTTGGTAGTAGCTGCTATTACCAGCTCCATCTCAATGTTGGAAGCCGTAGTGGCTGCCGTACTAACCTCCAGAGGAACTGACAACCGCTCAGTTATCACTTGGATTATTACCGCTGCGGCTGCCATCATCGGACTTTTCTGCACGTTAAGTTTTGGATCTCTAGCGGACTTTAAGATCTTCGGCAAGAACGTTTTCGATCTTCTCGATTTCCTGACAAGCAACGTCGGCATGCCGATTTCTGAGATCGGCTTCAGTCTAGTTGCCGCTTGGATTGCTTGGGAAGTCACTGCTAAACAGCTTGCAAGTGCCAAACCTGTAAACAAGACTCTTCTCTGGGTTATCAGGATTGGCATTGGCGTTTTAGCACCGCTGCTCATCATCACGGTTGTCCTCACCGGCATCTTTTAATAGCTTTTCATCAAGTTCCTTCTTGCGTTCTACGCCTATAACCGCAGAAGGAACTTTTTATTATTTAATCTTAAATTATTTAAAATTAAATTATTTAATTTATGATTATTAAGAACCAATAATTCAAGCCTTACGCATCATGTTTCTTACAAATCCTTTCGTCATTGGAGCCTACATCTCCGAAGAATACTTTTGTGATCGAGAAGAAGAAAAAGAGAAATTAATCGCTCATCTCAGAAACGGAAGAAATGTAGTTTTATTCTCTGAGAGGAGAATGGGCAAAACTGGCCTCATTCAGCACGTATTTCACAACAAACAAATTCAGAAAGACTACTACTGTTTGTATTTCGATGCGTACGCTTGCGGGAATATCCAAGAATTTACTTACGAGCTAACCAATTGTATTTTTAATAAGTTAAAGGGGACCAGCTCATTCTTAGAACAAATAACAGCCGTGTTCAGATCAATCCAACTCTCTCTCGAAATAGATCCGATGACAGGGAAACCGGAAGTTGGGATAAGCTTAGGAGAAATTAAACAACCAGTAAAAACCCTGCAGGAAGCATTTAGTGTTCTGAATACTCTTGAGAAACCAGTCATCCTAGCGATCGATGAATTTCAGCAGATCCTTTCCTTTAAGAACTTTAATACAGCTGCCTTCTTAAGAGGACTCGTACAAACCTCGTCGAACGTGAAGATGATCTATGCGGGAAGCGATGCTCATTTGCTGTCTAATCTATTTCTTCAAAGCAGCAGTCCTTTCTATCAAACTTCAACCATGATGCACTTAGAGGCAATTCCTGCTGACAAGTACTTTTCATTTGCAAAGGAAAAATTCGAGAAAGAGGATAAAACCATCACAGAGGCTGTCTTTTATGAAATCTACGAAGAGTTCCAAGGCTGCACGTGGTTTGTTCAATCGGCTTTAAATCGTATTTATGCCAATACACTTCTGGGGGAGAAGGTCCCTGCCGATGCTCTGGAAAAAACTGTAAGGACTCTATTACAAGAACAGGATGTTTTTTATCGTACTCTTCTGTCTACTTTACCAATGGTTCAAAAAGCGTTGCTTTTTGCTGTTGCCAAGGAGAAAACGGTGTTGAATCCTTCTTCTACAGAATTTGTCAAAAAGTACAGCCTTTCCTCCGTAAGCTCGACTCAATCAGCTTCACGCTCTTTGATTGAAAAAGGAATCTTGAGAAAAACGGATAAAGGTTTATCGATTTATGACTTCCTGTTTAATGCCTGGATCAAAAAACACTACTTTTAAACAAAACCCACTTATGGCCTCTTAATTGCAATTCATGCGAGTTGCTGCAGGCTGTCTGTATGTTTTCCAGAGTGCACCATACCGCTACGTCGTAAAAAATGTCGGAAATAGTAAAATCTACCCAACCAAGGAGTTTTTATGAAAGCCCAAACCTTATACGACAAAATAATTGAGCTTCACACTATTGAGAACTTAACAGCCGACGGCGGGGAGAGACTTGTATACATTGACAGGACGGTAGTCAATGAGTACACCAGTCCGCAAGCCTTTTCTCTCTTACGGGAAAACAAACTTCAAGTTTGGCGTCCCTGCGCCACACTCGGCACGGTAGATCACGTTAATTCAAGCGCTCCTAATCGAACCGAATTTCCTTCAGAAGAGAATTCATGTACCCAAGTTAAATATCTTCTGAAAAACGGAGCAGATTTTAATTTTGAAGTCCTCAATAACGGCAACCCAAAGCAAGGCATTGAACATGTCGTCATGGTGGAACGAGGAAAGGTTCTTCCTGGAATGCTTATCGGTGCAGGCGACAGCCATACTGCCATGTACGGCGCTCTCGGAGCAGTTGCATATGGAATCGGAACCTCCGATATTTATCATTACCTCGCAACTTCTACCCTTCGCTATAAAAAGCTCAAAAATATGAGAGTCTGCGTAACCGGCCAAAGAGGCGAAGGAGTTTCTGCCAAAGACATCATTCTTTTCATTGTCAAAAAACTCGGCGCCGGCGGATGTACGGGTCACTGCGTTGAATTCTGCGGTCCGGTAATCAGCGGCTTAACGGCAGAAGAAAGACTAACTCTATGCAATATGGCAGTCGAATGCGCAGCTCGTTCTTCAGTCATCGCCCCGGATGAAAAAATATTCGAATATCTGAAAGGCAAGGAATGCAGTCCTACAGGAGAACTTTGGGACGAAGCCGTCAGCTTTTGGAGAACTTTGAGATCCGATTCCGATGCCGCTTTTGATAAAGAGGAAACTATTGACATCACTGGTCTCGAACCCTCTGTTACCTGGGGGACTAGCCCTGATCAAAATTGTTTTATTTCCGAGACTATTCCGAATCCGGAAGAAATCGAAGATCCTAAAGTTCGAGCCGATTTCGAAAGAGCCCTCTCGTACATGGGATTAAAAGCCGGACAAAAAATTAAAGGCTTGCCGATTACCCATGCGTTCATCGGTTCCTGCACAAATTCAAGAATCGAAGATCTTCGAGCAGCTGCCGCCGTATTAAAGGGCAAGAAGCTTGCCCCGGGCGTCTGGGCAATGGTCGTACCGGGCAGTACTCAAGTACGCAATCAAGCGGAAAGGGAGGGAATTGACAAAATTTTCAAAGATGCCGGCTGGGAGTGGAGAAATTCCGGCTGCTCTCTTTGTTTAGCAATGAACGGGGACATTCTCGACGCACAAGATCGCTGTATCTCGGCGACCAACCGCAACTTTGAGGGACGGCAGGGAGTTCAAACCAGGACTCACTTAGCCAGTCCTCAAATGGTCGCTCTAGCCAGTATTAAGGGCTTTATTGCTGACATTCGGGAGGAATAGTTATATGTCTCAATTCACACAACTGACAGCTGTCGCTGCTCCGATGCCGGCATCCAATATTGATACTGACATCATCATGCCCAAAGCCTTCTTAAAAAGAATTGATAAAGAAGGCCTCCTCGACGGTCTTTTCCATGACGTCCGCTTAAACAAAGACGAAAGCGAAAGAAAAGATTTCGTTCTCAATCAAGAAGAATTTCGAAACGCTGAGATTCTGGTAACAGGTCCTAATTTCGGATGCGGTTCTTCTCGTGAACATGCCGTCTGGGGTCTTCAAAAGAGAGGGATTAAATGTCTTATCGGCTCTTCTTTTGCCGGTATTTTCTTTGACAACTGCGCTAATAACGGCATCTTAGCTATCGTTGTCGAACCGGAGTGCGCGTCCTCTTTGATGCAAGAGCTGTCCACAAACGAATCAAAGAGTATTACCATAGACTTGGAGACACAGACTATAAAAACGCCTTCGGGAACCGTCGTTGCTTTCGACATTGAACCTTCGAGGAAAGAAAAACTGCTTAAAGGCTTGGATCCTGTGGGTTTAACGCTGAAATCTAAAGACAAAATTAAAAGATTTGAAGAAAAATACTTTAAGCAATTCCCTTGGCTTGCTTGATAAAGAATAACTCTCTCGCATCATTTAGTGTTGAGGTTTGAATGAACTGGAAGATTTCGCTAGGAATTCTGACAACTTGTACGGTTCTCATGTCGATGAGCTATACCATGCTCATTCCTTTCCTACCCATGTACCTCATTCAGGATTTGGGAGTAGCCAAAGCCGATGTCGATATGTGGTCCGGCCTTATCTTTTCGGTTACCTTTCTTATCAGCGGCATCATGGCTCCGATTTGGGGCGCTCTTGCCGATAAGAAGAGCAGAAAATTAATGGCTTTGCGCGCTGGATTCTGTTTAGCGATAACTTATTTCCTCGGCGGCATTGTTACCAATCCTTGGGAACTTTTCGGTGTTCGATTCATTCAAGGCCTTTCAGCCGGCTTATGGCCTGCTCTTCTAGCCATTATCTCGGCAAGCTCGCCAAAACTGAAACTTGGATTTTGTTTAGGCGTGATGCAAGGCGGTATGACTGCCGGAGGCGTTCTCGGACCCCTATTCGGCGGTTTGTTGGCTGACCAGTTCGGTATGCGCGCCTCCTTCTTTATCGCCGGCGGCGCACTTTTCATAATCTCCTGCGTCATCCTTTTCTACATTAAAGAAGAACCAAGAAAGCCAAATCCGAACGCCAAACCTGTCAAAGTTTGGGACTTCTCATTGTTAAAGATTCCGGCCGTCAAACGTATGCTGATCTGCGCCGGAATCGTTCAAATGAGTATTTTGCTTACCCAGCCAATCATGCCGTTATATGTTGCAGAACTCCAAGGTTCGATGGATAAAATTGTTCTGGTTTCCGGAATCGTGTTTTCCATCGTTGGTGTTTCAGGCGTCATTGCCTCTCCTATTTGGGGCATTCTGGGTCAGAACTGGGGCTATCGCCAAGTGCTTTACTTGGCTCTTTTCGGCTCGGCAATTTTCGGCATTGTTCAAGTCTTTCCATCTTCTTTAGAGGGATTTACGATTTGGCGTTTCATCGGCGGATTAACCTTCGCCGGCATTTTCCCTGCTATTAATGCGGTTCTCACCATCTCAACGTCTCCGGCTGATAAAGGCCGTGTTTTCGGGTTATCGTACTTAGCCCAGCAGATCGGTTCAGTGATGGGACCAATTTTCGGCGGCATGCTCGCCGCAGCTTTCTCCTACAAGATTATTATCGGCGTCTCCGGTGCTATTCTTTTGCCGTTAGTGTTTTATCTCTGGATTAATCGTCCCAGAGAGAAAGTCATGGCAACCGGCACTCCTCTGGAAAAAGACCACTAAACTCAATTTTTACGAAAGAACATTATGAAATTCAGTCAGATGCTTAGCTCCTGTTGGGAGAAAAATGATTCCTTACTGTGCATTGGTTTGGATCCGACACCGGCAAGATTCCCGGAAAAATTTAAAACCTCCTCTCGCCCGATCTTCGATTTCTGTACTGAAATCATCGATGCAACAGCAGATTTGGTCTGCGCTTTTAAGCCTCAAATTGCCTACTTCTCTTCTTCGAGCGCCGAACAGGAACTCATTGACATTATTGACTGGATCCATACTAACCATCCCGGGATCCCTGTCATTCTTGATGCGAAGAGAGGAGATATCGGAAGTACTGCTGCTCATTACGCTAAAGAAGCATTTGAACGCTTCAAGGCCGACTGCGTTACTCTGTCTCCGTACATGGGCAAAGACTCCGTTGAGCCTTATCTTGAATATGCTGAAAAGGGAGAATTTATTCTTTGCCGAACCAGCAACAAAGGCGGCGATGACTTCCAAATGCTCGATATCGGAGGAGTGCCTCTTTACATCAAGGTCGCAGAGAAAGTCGCAGAATGGAATACCAATGGTCAGATGGGTTTAGTCATCGGTGCCACTTATCCCGAAGAACTGAAAAAAGCCCGTGCAGCGGTCCCTGACCTTACATTCTTAGTTCCCGGCATCGGGGCACAAGGCGGAGACATTAACGCCGCAGTAAAAGCCGGAATGAACAAGGAGAAGACAGGTTTAGTCATCAACTCCAGCCGCGCCATCCTCTACGCATCTAAAGAAGCGGATTTCGCCGAAAAAGCTAGAGCTGAAGCCCTCAGAACAAGGGATGCAATCAATAAAGCACGCGGTTAAACTTCTCGGGTCACGGTCTCTCTAGGAGGCTCCCAGTAGGGACGGACAATATCTTCTTTCGCAGAAAAGAATTTCTTCAGTCTGTCCCGGAACCACTCCATAAAGATACGATGGCGCCGCACCCTCCAGTGGGAAGTCGATGTAATGATGAAACATTCATGCGGCGGATTGACCCAACCGGGCAGGATGGGAATTAGCTTTCCAGCGGCAATTTCCTCGGCACAGTGAATTAAGGGTAAATCAACAGCAAGACCCATTCCATCAAGGACGGACCTTCTAATTGCCAGGATATTGGCGACTTTCATAATGTTGCCGCAAACCACTTCTTCTTCGATCCCGTTCTTCACGAGAACCTTCGTCGGGTTTCTAACGGTTCCCGAATAGAGCAAAACACGGTGATTTACCAAATCTCTCGGATGCAGCGGCATTCCGTACTTTTTGATGTATTCCGGTGAAGCAACCGGAACGTAGACGTTTCTTCCGCGGGAGAAACTAACAATTCTCGCATCCTTAGGCTTGTACGTGACCACGGCAATATCAGAGCGGTATCGAAGGATATCTTGGATTGCTCCGCCCCCTCCCACTTCAAAGCTGATATCCGGATACATCACGTTGAATTCCATCAGCATCGGCATCATGAATCGAGTAACGAACCCAGGAGCTAAGGAAAGACGTATTTTGCCGCTAAGTTGAGAAGAACCCTGCTGCAAATCTGAAATCATCTCATTGTGCATTTGAAGCAAAGGAACGATATGACTCCTGGCTCTTTCGCCGACTTGCGTTAACTGCAAAGGCCGTGAATTACGCGAAAAAATCCTGTCCAAGGGCTTTTTCCAGCCCTCCGATTGAACGCGAAACCGTAGAGACGTCAATGTCAAAATCGGCGGCTGTATCGGAGAAACTTCCGGTTCTGCAGAGGCTAACGAAAATTCTCCAGGCGTTGAGATCGTTTAACTTAGTCATTGGGATTCCTTTTTCGCAGAGTCTAATTATCTCTTGCAATTTCAACAATAACTTTGCTTTTCACGCAAAACCGCCTTGCAGAAATCGCCAAATGTGGTGAGAGGAAACCTCAACACCAAAACAAGGTATATTTTATTTAGACAATTCAAGTTAAGGCTTTATATTTCGGGATCTTACTGATTTTTAAAGGGTTATCTCTATTAGAGATACCTAGAAGTTTTAGAGCTCCGTCCCTGCCCTTTCCTTTATCCTCGGTGAAGAGAATTCTAGTTTGTTTCGACATTTTGCGTTATCTGCAAAGTGCCTTTGAGGAACTTGCCTAGTCTTTTCTCCAAATGAAAGGCAATATAAAAAAACAAAAATATTCATACTTTCCCACGGAGTTTCTATGGCAGTAAGAGACGAATTCTTTTGGTTAAGCAAAGTTAACCAAGCCACAATAGTTATCAACAGCAAGCTCGGCCTTCTCCCTAAGCCAATCGCAATTGAAGCGGCCAGAGCTCTCCGAGAAGTCATCGCCGACGGCGAAAAAGATCCCGCTCTTCGTCCTAAGACTTACATCACCTTTGAGCCGAAGATGATTGCAAAGAGCGGCCCTGAAATCACAATTATGCATGCAGGCCGATCCAGCCAAGACATTCATGCTACCTACCGGGCTGCCACTCTTCGTGAAAAGGCCCTCGAAGTTGCCGACGGTCTTCTTACCGTCATGAAAACTATCGAAAAGCTGGCTATAAAACACAGAAATGTTGTATTGCCCAACTACACTAACGGTGTCGCTGCCCAGCCAAATGCCTACAGCCATTACTTAATCGCTTTCTTATATGGATTTTTGAGAGACTTCTCCCGTTTACAAGAATTCTACGAAAGACTTAATGTCTGCCCGATGGGTTCAACCGTATTAAACGGTACTTGCTGGCCTCTGGACAGAAGAGAAATGGCCAAGAGACTCGGCTTCTCCGACATTGCCTACAATGCTTTTGATGCCACTCAGGTTGCTCAATCCGATTTGCCTGTTGAATTCTCTTCCATCGTTACCGCTATCGCCATCCATATCACTTCTTTCCTGACTGACTTGATGGTGCAGTACGCCCAACCTCGTCCTTGGATCCTTTTACAGGAAGGCGGAGACAATACCTACGTTTCTTCTGCAATGCCGCAGAAACGCAATCCGGGACTAGTCAACAACTGCCGCACTGAAGCCAGCGAAGTAATCGGTCAAGCACAAGGCGTGGTATTCCGCGCCCACAACCTTGAAACCGGCATGCTGGATCCGAAGAAACAAGATCTCCATGCTGCTTTAGGCAATCGTGCAGTCAATATGCTCAAGCTGTTCAACAAGGTTCTCAACGCCCTTGTCGTCGATAAAGAACGTGCTCTGGAAGAACTTAATAACGACTGGACCGCAAGCCAGGAAGTCGCCGATGTCTTAATGCACGAATTCGGTCTTCCGTTCCGCGTAGGCCACCACGTTGCCAGCCAGATGGTCAGTTTCGCCCGGGCAAACAAGATTCTTCCTCTGGACTTCCCTTATGAAGAGATGAAGAGAATCTACAAAGAAGTCATTGAAAAAGAATATCCATCTGCCAGTTCGGAACTTCCGATGTCTCTGGAAAGATTTAAGGCTGCCTTAGATCCTGTTGCCATCATCAACAACCGCAAGACCGAAGGCGGTCCTCAACCGGCGGAGATTGAAAAGATGCTTCAGGACGTCAAAGATCAAAACGAAAAACGCACACAATGGCTTGAAAAACAAGTCACTCAAATTAATCAATCCCTTCAAAACCTTGAATCTGAATTTAATCAAATAGGAGAATAACCATGTTAATGCTTATGCCATGGTTTGCTTTAATTGTCACGATTATTACCGGGTGGCTGATTATCAAACGCTATCCGACGGCAATGGTCTTATTATTTGCCGGTTTAGCAATGTTTGTTTTCGCCGTTCTTTGCGGCGTTAGCGGCTTTCTTCCGAAAGGCGTCAAGCCATCAGGCTTCATCTGGTTTGACATCTTTGATTTACTAAGAACAATTGCTACCAAACAAGCTTCAGGCATCGGCTTCCTGATTATGGTCGCGGGCGGCTTCGCAGCTTATATGGACAAGATCGGCGCCGCCAGGGCTTTGGTTAATGTCTGCATTAAGCCCTTAAAAGCTCTTTCTTCTCCTTATCTCGTTTTAGTTCTCGGCTACTTCATCGGTCAGACTTTGGTCCTTGTTATACCGAGTGCGGCCGGTCTTGCTATGCTGCTCTTAGTGGCTCTTTTCCCGATTCTTCTCGGTGTAGGCGTCTCTCCGGCAGCTGCTGCATCCGTTATCGGTACAACAGCAGGCATGGTTCTCGGGCCAGCCGGCGGAACTGCAAACCTTGCCGCTAAAACAGCCGGTTTAGATCCGATTATCTACTTTGTAGAATGCCAGCTTCCGGTTGCTATTCCAACATTGATTGTTGTCGGCATTGCTCACTACATTGTTCAGAAGTACTACGACAAGAAGAATGACGATGTTTACACTCAGGCCATTCTTACTCAAAAAGAAGATGTTCGCGATGTTCCTAACTGGTATGCCATTCTTCCATGCCTGCCAATCGCTTTGATGATCATCTTCAGCAAACTAGTTTATTCAGCAATCAAACTCAATACTATTTCTGCGCTCCTTTTGGTTTGGATCCTTACTGTCATTATCGAATTAATCAGAAGAAGACAACCTAAGGAAGTATTGAAAGACGGTCAGCTCATCTTCAAATCCATGGGCGGAATGTTTGCTTCCATCGTTGCCTTGATTATCTGTGCCGAGTTCTTTGCCAACGGTCTTAAAGTTACCGGACTTATCGATGCCCTCATTTCTCACGCTCAGCATTTAGGTCTCGGTTTGAACGGCATGACCATTGTTCTCACAGGTGTTGTCGGTCTCGTCACATTCCTTACCGGTTCCGGTGTAGGTGCCTTCTCCAGCTTTGCTGCATTAGCTCCTGACGTTGCAGGCGGTTTAGGCGGAACAGCTGCCGCTTTCGTTACCCCGATGCAGTTTGCTTCCGGCATGCTTCGCGCCATGTCTCCGGTTGCCGGTGTGATCATTGCTGTGGCCGGTGCAGCAGGCGTCTCCCCGATGGCAATCGTCAGAAGAAACTGGATCCCGATGATGGTCGGTATGCTCTCTGTCTTCATCTGCAACTATATCTTCCTAGGATAGCAATCTTCTCTAGGACGCAAAAACCGCCGAAAGGCGGTTTTTGTTTGTCAACATAATTTGGAATCCGTACGGCTATTACACACCGTCAGGACTAGTCCAATTTGGTTCCTGCAGAGGCATCTTCGGGCTCTTCAAGGCCGACTCAGGGAAGTCCAATCTTTCAGGCAGCTTCTTTTCTTTGGCAATTGCCAAATGAAGTACGCTCAAAGCAATAGAAGGCCAAATATCAAACACCCATTGAGGAGGCTCGGCCTGAAGTTTGGCTTCATAGTCCTTAACGGCAGACTTCACACCTTTCTTTGTATTGTCTGATTCGTAGCCCATCTGATGCATAAAAGCCAAAACCAAAGCGTCAAAATCCGCATTGG
>UQNA01000069.1 GCA_900542195.1 uncultured Sutterella sp.
GTAATTAACAAGTAAAAAGCGCTCTTCGGGGCGCTTTTCAAATTCTGACGAGCATTTAAGTATTTTTTCAAACAAGCTTATTTTTTTATCCTAATTACAGTTCACTCCACGTTCAGTGCGTAACAAAAGTATTTCTAAAAGTTATTAATCAGAAAATCTTGAGGATAAATAATTCCCAATAAAATGGGGTTGAATCTTTATCTATTGATTATTAAAAATAACTTTTAAATTGCTAATAAAAGTAAGGAATGTAACAGAATAGAAAACGAGAAGAAAATAGAGAGAACGTGAAGGATCGAGAGACTCAAATTTTTATTTTTTCATATAGTTTGCTAAATGTTTGTACGCTTAGTTTCGAATAAAAAATCCCAAATACAGAGTATCAGACAAACAGATCACAGGGAGACTCCTAATAGTATTTACATGAAATTCAAAGAGATTTGGCCACTTACCCACTTATTAAAATATATCCGATGTTTATAATGAATTGTGTTCAGTAAAGGCAAAGAAGCAGTTCGCAGAGGTATCAGTGCAGAGGTTGGAGGCTCGGGCGCTGATTCAGAAACCGCGGCGTAATTCCTTATCTGTTTTCTATGCTATTCGTGGAGGTGAATATGGAACAGCTATTACAAGAAATGTCAGCTTACAGCGATTTGCTAATCATTCTCGGAGTTTTGGTTTTAGCTATCGTAAGTCTTTATTCAAAAGTATCTGGTAAAAAACAGAAAAAATAACATTCCTTTATCTGTTTTCGTATTCTTTAAGTTTCAATCTTAATTAGAAATGCATGTGCGCATTCTGCTAATTCTTTAATTCTTAACTAAATTTCGTCCTCCAAACGCAGTCAAGAAGCCTCAAAATAATTTGGACCTCGCATCATGGCCGAGGTCCTAGTAAATTTCAAGATTGATTCGTCGCTCTTTAATGAGGAAGGCTGACTACCAGTTTCGTCACTAATTCTGAGACACCGGTCCACAAGATTTGGACGCCAAGGCAAAGAAGAATAAACGAGAAAATTCTTTGAATAGCATCCGAACCGGTTGCGCCGAGGCGTGCCGTGATGCGGTCTGAGTATTTAAAGCAGACAAAGATGGTGAGAGTTGTTGCTAAAGCTGCCAAATTAACGGCAAGGATATTGGTCAGATTAATTTCCGTTGAAGTACCGATAGCGGTTGCGACCGAGATAGCTCCTGGACCAACCGTGAGAGGCAAGGTCAACGGATAAAATGCCTTAGCCATCAGCTCGTTATTAGAGATTTTTTTTGCAGGATCTACAGGAGTGTCTTCTGCTGTAGGAGCATTCAGCATTGACCAGCCGGCGCCGAAAAGAACTAAACCGCCGCCGACTCTTAAAACACCGAGAGATATTCCAAAGAAGCTAAGGATAAAGGAACCAATCCATAAAGACACAATGGTCATAAGGAAGCAATAGACTGCAATTCTTGCAGCAAGTTTGCCCCGGATGTCTCTTGTGGCTGATATCGTCATGGACAAAAAGAACATCGCTCCTCCAATAGGGTTAATCACCGTTATTAGAGAGGAATAAACATACAAAAATGTATTGGAGAACTGAGATAAATTAAAATCCATGATTTGAACCGTTATTTAAATGCATACGCAGTCTTGATTCGGAAGCAAATATTACTCTAATAGTTTTTCCATGGTGAAGATAAGAAACAAAACTGGTACTTTTGCTAGATGGATAAAGAGAGTAATGCTGGGTTTTCTTGTTCTTTTTCTCATTTTTCAAATTCACTACATCCTCAGGATTACCTGGTTTGGTTTTTTCGAACCTTCTTCTACGCCGTATATGAGGCAGGAAGAAATTCGAATGAATGAAGCATCTTTGAGAAAAATTCAATATCAGTGGGTCGATTTCTCCCAAATCTCTCCTTATTTAATAAGAGCAGTGGTTGCAGCCGAGGATGCCAAATTTATGGAGCACTCGGGTGTACAGTGGGAAGCCGTTCGGGAGGCTTTTGTTGCCAACATTCTGAAAGATAGAAGAGCACCCGGTGGTTCTACCCTGACTCAGCAAACGGTGAAAAATCTATTTCTCAGTCACGAGAGAAGTTACTTAAGAAAAGCGGAAGAAATATTTCTTGCGCAAATGATGGAATTGCTCTGGAGTAAAAAGAGAATTCTTGAGACTTATTTAAATATTGCTGAGTTTGGCGACGGAATTTTTGGGGTGGAGGCCGCCTCACGCTACTACTTTCATAAAAATGCTTCAAAATTGAGTAAATCTGAAAGTGTCTGGCTGGCCTCCATTCTCATCAACCCCAAAGAGTATCAGAATAGGAAAAGGACGCCTCATCTCAACCGCCGAATTAATCGAATTAATCACGACATGGAACTTGTAGAAGTCCCCTCACGAAAATAAACCGGAATCTCATTGGTTTATTTGCGGAAAAAACTTCTGCTAAATCTGTTTGTGGTTCGAGCTTTGACTTGATACATCAAGTAGGCTTGAAGTAACGCTTTTAAAACTTTCTTCATAAATCACCTCCTTCATGCCTATAGTACCCTAAGTAGGGGGATTTACTTATTGATTTTTGCTCAAAACAGAACTAATTACAAATTTTAATTTGGACTATCAAAGAATCGCTGAATTTTTGAGTCTATCGGGGCAAGTTTCGGCATAAGGACTTGCTTGAACCACTTCCTCATATAGTGTTCTCTTCCCATTTCTATAAGAGTACAAATGGTAAAGACTACAGTTGTCACCACCAAAGCATAAGGAATGAAATAAGGTTCATTTAAATGCTCATTGATATTAAACACAGTCTTCCAAAGCCATGGATAGAGGGTCGGATTCTCATGTATAAGATAAACGCCGAGCATGGCTGCGGCAACTTTGTTTATCCATGGAAAATACCCGAGACGCCATTGTTTAAAAAGAATAAAAAGTCCCAGTGAGGAGAGCAGGGTAAAAATGCTCGTCATATTGGCAAAGGTAAACCAGTCAACAAATCCAATGTTCCATGAACTTCGGTTACTCATATCTGCGATCCAGATTAACCCGGCAACACACAGCCAAGGAACCGTCGCCAGGAGAACCGCTTTTAATGTAGAGAGCCGATACCTCTCTAATTTTGTTCTCAGATAAGCACCGACGAAGAAGAGATAAATAAACCAAAGAAGAGAGGAACCGTAGTACTCCGTTCTTGTGGTAATTGTAGGAATCACGGACCAAATTAGTCCAAAAACTAATATTAGAGCCAGAAGTTTCTTTTCTCCTAAGGAGCGAATGGTAAGGGTCAGGAAAGGGGAAGCGAGAATCAATACAAAATAGGCAGAAATAAACCAATAGAAATCATTTCTTATTGGAAAGAAACAACTGATTAGCCCCGACCAAGAAAATTCTTTGATTCCCACCGCGGTAAAAACTAAATAGAAGAGAAATACATAAAAGAAAGTAGAAATCCAGAGGTAAACCAAAGAACTTAGCTTGCTTATCTTATTGCAGATGAAATATCCGGTGATAAGAACAAATAAGTCGACTCCAATTTTGCCGCCGGTAGAAAATAACTGAGTGAAATAGTAGTTCCCGCTCATTGGAAAATCTCCTTTCCAGATCGGCACTCCTCCATGTACGGCAAAGTGATGAGCAACGATTAGAAACATCGCTAATATTCTTGATGCTTCAATATTTGAAAAACGTGGAACTTGGTTCGGCGCGTTGTTCATTAAATGGTTTCCTTCTTTAATTAAATTATGGATTTCCCTAATACATAGCAAAAGACCTCGGAAGATTTGAAAAATATTGCCCAAAGTGAGTATCGGACGAATTTAGTACGCAAATTAAAAAACGCGGTTAAATGTCGACAGGTAGGCAATTCCGAAAAGGGTGAAGAAAAAAGAGATTTTTTATCGCCAAAAAGCGCGAAATGGCTAAGAAAAACCCTGACGGAAACTTTAAATGCTTGTATGATTAACTATAACAGGATGGAGGGATGTTATGACAGAGAGGGGCGAATACTCTCTATCCTTCCAGCAATTTTTAAGCAAAAATGAGCGGAAGATAGAAGCGATCCACCAATCTGCCTCTCGGGTAACAGGTCAAATTAGTCACCCGGCAGAGGCTAGGTTTTCAGATCTGGGGATGTACCTGGAAGAGATAAGTCAAGTCATTGACAGGTTGCGCCAATGGAGAGCGCAGACCAAGCAGATTCTCGACGGTATCAACAAGAGGTATCCGCCGGAGAAGACCAGGGAGCTCTTGTCTCTTAAAGAATATGGAGAACTCTGTAATTTGATTGGTTTTACCGCTCAGGAGTACGTCCAACTCAATGAAAAATACGAAAAGTTAATTTTCGGTTTGGAAGATCTTCAGTCCAGCTACTCCTATATTCATTCTGCCGACAACGAAATCAAGCTTTCTCCTCATCAAGCCGAAATCTTGTTAGATATTCTCGAAGAATTGGATCGCGAGCATCGGCTGACAGACGAAGGGGTGGAACTTTTAGCTTACCTCTATGATGCCACTGACAAGCACCACTCTCAGAAGCATTCAGAGCTTTCTACAACAAACAGCTCAATTAACTAATTTTCCAAGATTTACATTTCGGGGAAAGCCCTTTAAAAAAACACAAAACGAAAGTCTCTAGTTTTGATATCCTTACGCCTATGAAACTTAACGGCACAAGAATAAAACTAATTAGTTCGGTACAAAAAATTCGACAAGGCGCGATTGCACCTAGGTTTACTATTTCTTAAAAACGGCTTTGAAGCCGTTTTTTTTTACATGCGGAGAGCTTTATCAACATGAATTTAGAAACACCTCTTACCATCCGCTCGATGATTGAGCCCGTTATCAAACGAAACGGAGGATGGGTTAATACGCACGCGCATGCAGATCGTTCATTTACTCTCAGTCCTGATGTTTTACACATGCGTAAGACCTGTACTTTGCAGCAAAAGTGGGATGCCTTAGATAAGTTAAAGGCAGAATCAACGGAAGAAGATTTTTACAGAAGATTTTCTCAGTTATTTGAGCTCATGATTTCTCAGGGAGTTACTGCTTTGGGAACCTTCGTGGATATTGATCCTCAGAGTAAAGACAGAGCAATCAAAGCCGGTATTAGGGCCCGTGAACACTATAAAGATCAGCTGGAAGTTAAGTTTGCCAATCAAACTTTGAAGGGAGTAATTCATCCGGAAGCAAAAGAATGGTTCGATATCGGTGCTGAAATGGTTGATATCATCGGTGCTCTTCCAAAAAGAGATGAGAAAGACTACGGTAAAGGTTCCGAAGCCTTCGATATCATTCTAAGTACGGCTAAGAGATTAAATAAGATGGTTCATGTTCACGTGGACCAGTTCAATGAGTCCTTGGAGTACGAAACTGAAGAACTTTGCATGAAGACTATTGAGCATGGAATGCAAGGTAAAGTAGTAGCTATTCATGGTATTTCTATTGCTGCTCACTCTAAGAAGTACAGACATCGTCTTTATGAACTCATGAAGCAAGCTGATGTCATGATGATTGCTTGTCCAACTGCTTGGATTGATACTCCGCGTTCTGAGGCAATTGGTCCTGTTCACAACTCTATGACCCCGGTAGATGAGCTTGTTCCGGCTGGAATTACAGTTGCTTTAGGAACTGATAACGTCTGCGATGCTATGGTGCCGTGGAATAACGGTGATATGTGGCATGAACTCACCACATTGGCCACCGGCTGCAGATTTGACGAAATGGAAGAATTGGCAAAGATCGCCACAATTAACGGCAGAAAAGTTCTCGGTCTTCCTCCTCTTCAGAACACTGACTTCACAGTACATATTTAAGGAAAGAGAATGGCAACATCATTTATTGCTCAAGACATTATTGCAGAACATCTTTTGGTAAATAATGCCATCGTTTTTCTGAAAAACTCTCCTATGCGTCTGAAGTCGGGTTTGATTACTCCGATCTATGTGGATAACAGAATTTTGTCTTCTTTTCCGGAAGCTTGGAGAGACGTCATTGAAACTATGGCCTCGAGAATTATTGAACTCCAGCTGAAATTTGACGTGATTGCAGGCGTAGAAGGCGCGGGAACTGCGCACGGCGCTGCTTTAGCCTATCGTCTGAATGTTCCGTTCGTTACTGTAAGACAACAAGCAAAAACTTATGGAAACAAGAGCCGTATTGACGGTGTGGATGTAAAAGGCCAAAAAGTATTGATTATTGAGGACCATTTATCTACCGGTATCTCTTTACTTGATGCCGTGAAGGTCCTGAGAGAAGCCGGGGCCGAGGTAACAGACTGCTTTGCAATTACTAACTTCGATATGCCGGAAACCACTCGTCTTTTCTCAAAGAACCATGTAAAGGCCCATCAAATGCTTTCATTTGAATTTATTGTCAACAAGGCCGTACAGATGGGTTTAATCGGACCTGAGGATCTAGACGATATTCATTCCTGGCTTGATACGCCATGGAGCTGGGCTGCCCAACGCGGTTTACTAGCTCACACAACGGAAAATTAATAAATCCTAACCACGAGAGACTCCTTCCAGTAAGGAGTTTTTCTTTACCTATCACACTGAGGAAGAAAAGAGGTTGGCTTCCCTGTACCGGAACGCAGCAGGAGGTGTTTGCTGCCTTCGTGAATGGAGGGACGTACAGGGAAGCCTAGAGAAAGATGCCAACTCGAGTTAAAAACCGAGTTAGAAAATTTCACAAAAGCTAACAAATCAAACACTTCTTTAACACTCAAGATAATTTTAGGACCCCCCTTTTATTTTGTGAATAGAGAACTTCCATAATCAAAAAAACGAGTAAGGGAAAAATCTTACCCCCATAAAAAATGAAATGTCTTTAACCTAAAAGAGGTAATTACTTGTTTTTGGTTAAAAAATTTTTACTGTTTTTAATTTTTTTGGGGCTTAGTGATTTCCCTTAACTAAAGAAACAAAGTTAAAATTAGTGAAAATCATTAGTGTGTTAACTAAAGCGATTTCTCAAAACCAATATTTTCTCTGGAGATTAATTTGAAAAAAGTCTGTTTTCCTCTTTTACTGTCCTTTTTCATCAGCACATATGCCTTGGGAGCTGAGGGGATCGAGCTGTTGGAGAATTTTTCAAAGAATGTCAAAAATGCTCAAGGAGAGTTTGACCAGACGGTGGTCGATAAAGGCGGAAAGCAAATTGACCAGTCTTCCGGTAAGTTTGTATTCTCGAGGCCCGGGAAATTCTTATGGGAGTACACGGTCCCATTTCCTCAAGAGATGATTTGCAACGGAAAGACTATTTGGGTTTGGGATAAAGATTTAAACCAGGTGACAGTCAGATCCGCAAAGGAGACTATTCCGCAAAGTCCCGCCGCAATTTTATTCGGGGATTCCAATATTAAGAAATACTGGACGGTTAAGAACATAGAAGGATCGGACAACTTAAATTGGATTGAATTGGTTCCTAATGCCGGCAATCTTAACTTTTCTAAGATTACGATGGGCTTTAAAGGCGACCTTCCGGTCAAAATGGAGTTTGTCGGATCTCTCGGAGAAACTTCCAAGCTCACACTTAAAAATGTTGTAACGGACGTTTCTCCCGGCTCTAAATTTTTTAGTTTCGAAATTCCTAAAGGCGCCGACGTTGTAAGACTGGAGTAGGTACGAAAAGGAGGTTGTCCCTCTCGAACGGCAAAAAGATCTTATGAAATAGTGTTATTCTCTGTCTAACGAAAAATTTAGGTGCAGGCTTCAAAATAAATAATAAAAGAGCCTGTTTGTTAGACATGAGATATAGGCGTTCATATTTCGGCCGGAAGAAGGGCCGGGCGCAGGTTTGCGGGAGTTCTCAGCCAGAAGCGAAAGAGCTCAAAAAGTTAGAAAAAATTTTTTTGTGCGGGGACCCTCACGGAGAGTTCGACCACATTCTTAAAGCTATTGATGAATTTCATCCGAATGCGATAATAATTCTAGGGGATCTCACTCCTGATAGGAGTCTGGATGAGATATTCAAAGATATCGGAGAGACGAAAGTTTTCTGGATTCCAGGTAATCACGATACCGATTCAGATTTAATTTATGACCGAATCTGGCGCTCAAAATTCGCAACTAATAACCTCCATGGAAAAGTACTTGACGTCTGTGGGGTTAAAGTCGCCGGTCTAGGCGGTGTATTCCGGGGGCAAATATGGATGCCTCCCGCGCTTCCTTGTTACAGTTCTCCCGGAGTATTTATCAAAAAGCTTGGAAAAGCTACAACTTGGCGAGGAGGTCTGCCGAGACGCCATCGTTCAACTATTTTTAGTTCCGTGTATGACAAGCTAAAAGAGTGTAAAGCAGATGTGCTTGTCACTCATGAGGCTCCTTCTATTCATGCAAAAGGTTTTGAATGTCTTGACGTATTGGCAGATCAATTAGGGGTGAAATATTTCTTTCATGCTCATCAGCATGAAAGTAAAAATTACGGCGTCATCAACGGATTTGTTGCGCGAGGGATTGGACTGAGGGGAGTTATCGACTTAGCAGGAAACGTAATTGTTCCGGCCGAGGCGGATCTCAGAGAAACAGCTAATAAGTTTCAGTATGAAAAGAAACCGAAAGTTAAAAAACTTCCGGCTTCTAAATTCAGACGTTTATACAAAGCCCGCAGAGATCGTCAGTTTAAAGGGCAAAGCGGCTGGAAAGCTATTGATAAACACCCTGGAATGGAACTACGAGGAGGGTTTCGCCAGGCTGGACAGGACCATGCTCCTCGGGAAGATAAATCAAGCAATTAGCAGTGATCATGGAAGCCGAAGCTCCTGTCTTCTGGCTTCCCGCTGAGCGAACCATTGCTTTTCCGTTTTCTGTATACAGGATTCCTCTTAAGAATTCCGTATGGCCTTCTCTTTTCTTCATTTTTTCGGTTGCCTCAGCTTCCGCATATTGCATAGAAACATCCTTGGCATTTGCAAGAAGCTGAAGAGCCTGCTTCACGATTACTAAGAAAGTGATTTGTGTAGCTGTGGGATTGCCCGGTAATCCGAAGAAGTAACTTTCTCCAATTTTTCCGATCGCCAAAGGGCGTCCCGGCTTAATTCTGCACTGCCATTGGACAAGTTCGCCTAGCTCTTCCACAACGGTACGGGTAAAGTCCGCTTTACCGACGGAGACACCACCGGAAGTAATGACGGCATCTGCACAATCAGCCGCCTTTTGGAAAGTTTCTTTTAAAGACTCAGGATTGTCTTTAACAATTCCAAGATCTTTAATTTCGAATCCCGCACTCTCTAAGAGAGCTCGAATGGCATAACGATTGGAATCGTAAATATGGCCGTCTTTTAAAGGAGAACCTAAGGATTGGAGTTCATCTCCTGTTGAGAAGAAGGCGACTCTGACCTTGCGGAATACCAAGACTTCAGGTATTCCTAAAGTTGCCAAGAAGTTGATGTGCGGAGGCATGATTCGTGTGCCTTTCTCCATACACACAGCACCCTTGGCAAATTCTTCTGCTTTTTTGCGAACATTCTGGCCTTTCTTTACGTCACTAGGAAAGGAGATCTCTTTTTCATTAACGGTAACTTGTTCTTGCATCACGACCGTATCAGCCCCCTCAGGAACTTTACCTCCGGTCATAATACGTACACACTCTCCGGTCTTTAATTCACCTAAGAAAGGATGACCGGCAAAAGAACTTCCGACTTCTCTCAAGGTAAATCCTTCAGGAAGGATGTCTTTCGAAGAGAAAGCCCAGCCGTCCATTGCTGAATTATCAAAAGCCGGGATATTGATAGGGCAGATAATATCCTCTGCCAAAAAATATGATAGGGATTCAGACAAAGGCACAAGCCGAGTGTCCTTTATTGCTTCAACGTATGTTTTGAGGAACTCCAAAGTTTCCCCAAAGCTTTTGGAAGATGAATTTGAACTCATTTGGTATTCCTTTTTAGAAGTGAAAGTTCTTCCAATGTATTAATGTTTTCGAAAGCAGGAAATGGTGCTTCTACCTCGACTTCCAGGACGCCGCATTTTCTTAGCCAGTAGCCGACGGCTCTTTCCCCGGAGTCTAGAAAACTCGATAAGGATGGAAGAAGGGTGCCATGAATCAAAGAATGAAGAGGATATCTTCGGCCATTGTGAACAGGCATAACGCACAACTTGTTGTTCTCTTTAGCCTTTTGAAGAAGCACAGAGACCAAATCGTCAGGAAAGAAGGGAGTATCGACAGTTGCGCAGAATAACCATTGAATGTCCGGAATTTCAATAAGCGCCGATTCAATTCCTGCCAAAGGTCCTAGGAATCCCTCTCTCTTATCTTTTATGACTTCAAACCCGAACGGTTTGAAGTAAGAAGCATACTCATTAGCGCTGATAACGATATCGTCAACTTGCTTGGACAGGTTCCCAATGACAAGTTCGGCAAAGGGCCGGTCATTTAATTGGACGGCACCCTTGTTAATAGAGCCCATTCTTTTTGCTTGCCCTCCAGCAAGTAAAAGTCCGGTGACTCGTTCCAAGGATTCTGACATTTAGGATTCTTAATAAATCTGCATAGAAACGATTCTAACAGTTGTGATGATTGTAGCTAGGAGAATCTGAGACAGGTTGAGAATGCCGTCCTAAAAAGAGAAGGCTACCTCTACATTCCATCTCTGTCAGTTTCAAAAGAAAAATTAAATAAGGTCAAAACAAGAAACAAAAAATTGATAAATGCCAAAAATTTTGGAAGTGTTGTGAAAATACAAAAATTTTTACATTTAATTTAAGTGGTTGAAATTAAATTAAAAACTTGTATTTTATGCCGAATTTATAGAAAAAATTTCATCAAGAGGTTTGACAAGCTCAAAAAAGGTATTTATAGTTCGCACCTCGTTGTTGATGA
>UQNA01000070.1 GCA_900542195.1 uncultured Sutterella sp.
ACCAGTGCTTTAACAATCGAAAAAATTGTTGAAGCGGAACTTGGCGATATCTGCGCGCATCTGGCAGCGCCTTAATTTCTTCGGAAGCCTTTTTGGCTTCCGAGAGACTGCATACGAATTTCACTTCCGGTGAAAAACTTGCAAAAGATTTTCACCACCTCGTTAACGGGGCTTTATGTCCCGTAAACGAGGGTCGTAAGGCCCCTTTTTTATTTAAGGATGGTCTTATGACAAATACTTTATTTGACGGTCTCCTTCATGAGGAGCCAAAGGATGTTGCTTCAACCGATAAAAAGGAAGCAGCAAATTTCAAACAATCGTTAGTGATGGTTTGCTTCCGGATTTCGGTCTGGACGGGAACCACAACGGAACAATTATCTGTTGAGGACGGCTCTGAGAGCATGCTTCGCAAAAGAATTGTTCCTAGCGAGATTTTGAAACCGTTTACGGATTTGCGTAATAGAGCCAAACGGTTCTGCAAACAGCACGGCGAAACTTATCTCAACGGATATGTAATGCCTGCTGACTGCGCCCGGATGGCTTTGGATGAGTTAAAGGAAATCAGAGCGTCGTTTATTAAACAGCGGGATGAACACTTTGCTCATGCATACGAAAAAATGCGGGAGGCACGGGCTCAAGGAATCATTCCTCGGGGCTGTTCGGATCTGGTATCCGTCCCTTCCCTCAAATATGTCCTTGGGCATATTCGTTTCAACTATGACGCATTTTCTCTGGCAAGTTTTAAACACGGTCATTCTTCTTCGTATGAATCTTTCCTTACTGACTTCTGTCAGCGGATGTCAAACGAAGCTCAGGATATTGAGGCTTTGCTGAAAGAATCTCTCGCGATTCCGGATGCCCTGCTCTACCGGTGTTTAGAACTGAGCGAAAAGCTTGATACATGGAGGCGTTCCCACCCTGACATCGGTACTGCCGCTGTCAAATTAAAGGGTGCCTACATCGTAACTGCCCAGAGACCTAAGGCTATGCAAACTTCCGAAAGAATTATTGATGCGCTGGATTCGATTACTCGTCTGGAATCAATTGATTTTTTCGGCAAGGGCCAATGTCCTGCAGAGGACACCGTAGGCGGAAGAGTGCAGGTCAATATCCACGGCACGGATATACCTTCTTTTCAATCGGATTCGACTGAGCCGGCAGGCAATACTGGCAAGAAGAACACCGATGACTGTCCGGCAATAGCCGAGGCAGCACTTACCTCAGAAGCAAATTCTGCTTCTCAAGGCAGCGCTTTGAGAAATGCTTCGGAGGGAAATGACTCTTCATCTTTGGGAAAAGATGAAGAGTCCGTGAAGAAATGGACGTGTTCCGTGGATTCTGTCTTAGCACGAGGCCGAAGCCTCTTTATTGGTTAACAACGCCCTGAAGCGGATTCCGGAGAAGATTTTCTTCTCCGGGTCACCTTCGAAGGAGAATTCTAATGGCTATTGATAAAAACTTTTTAACTCTTGCAGAGATTCAAAACAGCATTGCAAATTTTACCGGTGTGAATGCCAATAAACCGGTCAATCTAAATTTCGGTGCGGAACACGCATCTACAGACGGCAATACGATTCACCTGCCTAATGTAGATCCGAAAGACGCTGCAGCGACCACCATTCTGTTCGGCCATGCGGTCCATGAAATTGCTCATGTGCTGTATTCCGAGTTTGAATGCTTGGAAGACTGTAAATCGTTTAAACCGTTGGTAAATGTTTTAGAAGATATCCGCATTGATAAAGCTATGGCGGACCGCTGCCCGGGTTCTTATTTGATGCGCCGGGATCTTTACGAAACATTTGCCAAACTCGGCAAACTTCCTCTTGCAAAAGAAGAAGATTCTCCGCTGAGACTGCTGTGTTTAGCGCTTTACTGGCATTTAGTTGACAAGGTGCATCGTTTTTATTTGGCGGATCTTCCGATTCAGCAGACAGAACAGGTGTTCTGCAAAAAGTATGGACGGGCATTATTTACTCGTCTATGCACCATGGCAGAAGCTGCTGTTACTGCTTCATGCACGGCTGAAATCATTGAGATCGCCCGCAAAATTTTGGCTAAATTTGTCCCTGCCGGGTGTCCGAGCGCTCCTAAAGAAATCGCTTCGATGGGAACGAATCCTCGGCTCTCTCCGGTGGAACAGAAATTTGCCGAAAAGAAAGCGGAAAAATTTCTGGAGGCTGCTTTTGCAGATTGCCATGATCTTGATCTGGGCAAGAACTGCGAACAATTGTTGGATTCCAAACAGTGCGCAGAAGACTTGTCTTCCGAAGAACCTTACCGTTTTGCCGTATGGACTGTAAAGAGAGATGAGTTCATGCGTGAGACTCCGGGAAATTTTCTGGCGGAGGCCAGAGAACTTTGCGGCCTGCACTCCAATAAGCTCAGAAGATTCTTTCAGGCTAAAACGTTAACTGACTCTTTAAGAGGAAGAACGGGAAGCTGTATTGATTATCCGGTTCTCAGCCGCATTAATGTGGGTGACAGCCGTGTATTCAAGAAAGAAAATTTTGAGATTCAAGAATCTGCTGCCTGTGCTGTTTTATTAGACAGAAGCGGTTCGATGACTCAAGAGATGCTTGAAAAAGCAAAACTCTGTGCTTATTCCGTTGCAGAAATGTTTGAGTCTTTGGAAGGCTGTGTTTCCTCATGTTATGCCTTTCCGGGCTTAACAAGAAAAACACTGCTGGAAGTTAAAAACTTTAACAATACATGCAGAAGAACCGTGTCCCGTTTTGCTTCTATCAAAGCATTCGGATTCACGCCCGTCGTTGAGAGTCTCAATACGGCAGCCGTTCAGCTATCTATGCGCCCTGAGGCAAAGAAAATCATTTTTATCATCACCGACGGGCTCTGTCCCGAGGCCGAAAGAATAGAAAAGACCGCTTCTCTTCTAGAGAAGAAAGGTTTTGAGATTCTTTGCATCAATATCGGCGACGATGTTGAACGCTTGTTTAAGTATCAAGAGACGATCACTGAAGTAAACCAACTTGCTCCTAAAGTCTTTCAGCTCCTAAGTAATTACTGGAGTAAAGAAGACCAAATTAGGCGGCTAAATCTTTCTTAGCTCTTGAATTACCCTAGGGGTAAGGCTAAGCTCTCATTGGTAGGGATATCCCCCAACTTTCGTTGGGGCCCCGGGAGTCCCGGTCAAGTTCACCTTCAAGAGGTTGCTATGAAAGAAACAAACATTAGTTCTAAAAAGATTTCCTCGGAAACTATTTGCCAACAACCGTTGCCATTTATTTTTTCGATTAACCGGCTCGCAATCACGATGACATATATGTTTCAAAAAGACGCCCTGCCGCAATCAGATCTGACCCAGAAAGACCTGATTGAAGCGATATGCACATTTGCTTACCGTGTGCCCTATTCCGTCGTGGCTGCTCCGGATATCAAGAAACGCAAAACCGGTGTCTCTGCCCTTTTTCCTTCCATTGCATTAATTGAAGAAGCCGTTAACGGCATGCTTGCCATGGATAAGGAAAGAATTGCGGCTGCGGAAAAGAAATTGCTCAAATATCTTCCGCGTTTCAATAGCAAAGATTGTTGGCAAGCAGTTTTGAAATATGTTTTCCTTAACGAATTCCATAAAGGAGTCACTGCCGATATTCCTTTGAGCAAAAAGCTGTTTGCTCTTCCTAAAGGGCATTTTCAGAGTCTGCAAGATCATGTTCTCAAAAATCAGGAAGTACCTTTGTCCTATCGACTTGCCGGAGGTTTAACAGAACCGAATAAAAAACTGAATATTAACGATACGGTCGACGAACATCTTTGGATGCTTTCATCTTGCAAGACTTATCGCCTCTCGACTCGACCCATTGTCAGTGAGTTTCTCAAAAAGCTGAAGACTAAAGAGACAGCAGCGAACTGGGATAATGAGATCTTTGAGTTGGTATTTACCAAAGAAATTACCGACGCCTATGGAAAAAAAGTGGCTCTTCCTAAAACAACGGAAAATTGGGAAAAGTGCATCTATGAAATCGCCGTCAAGTTAAAGCTTTTTCCGTCCTATATCACTATAGGAGAGTGGAAAGAAGAGATGCAAAAGGACAAAGAACTCCAAGCGGAAAATACACCTAAAGCTTGCATAAGAAACGGAAAGAAATGTCTCTGTAAAGAAGTCCATTTCGTCTGCGACCTTATAGGAATTTTCAAATGGGTCCGTATGAACTTCAGCATCTGTATCAGAGACTCGGCCATCTACACTGTATTTTTGGTTTCTCACCTCGCCTATTGGAAGCTTAACTTTGGCAGTGGGGCTAGGAAGAGTCTGGACTTTCCTTGCTTTCAGTCTACAAACTCCATCCGTTATATGTACTTAAAACCAAAAAGAATATGCTCATTCTTAATGCATCTCTCTCCGAAGTATGGACGTACAAAGTATCTCCTTTGGTACTTTGCAAACTTTGCCCATGACTTCTTAGGCAACACAGAACTTGAGGAATCCGCCCAAAGAAAAAAGAAAACAGAAGAAGCTATTGGAGCTACGACTGAATATAGCCGATACCAACGCTCCAGCGGCAAACATTTAACTTCTTTCATTTTGAATACTCCTTTCCACTGTTAATTAGAAATGCTTTCTCCTTCTACCTCCCAGCACGTTCATGCAGCGGATTTTGTCCGCCCGCGTCCTTTTTCTGAATTCGTTCAGAAAAATAAGGACCGCTTGAATGCACTTAAGAGAAATTGGCCTTATGGGTCCAAGTTCTCAGAGGTACTTCATGTCGTGCGTGAAGTGCAGGCGCATCATCAGCGCCTCCCTCTTCACGAAGCTTCTGATTACGACCATGAAGAAGGAGCAATGCATTCCGCTTTGGATTTAGCTAACGAGGCTCTTGTTCTGCTTAAAGGCATTCCCGTGCATATGGATTTGCCTTTGGTTAAAAGAGAAGAACAAAAAGAACGAGTTTTCTTCTCCATTGTCCTTTGTGCATTATTTAGCAACATCGCCGACGGCGATGTGCGCTATCGCATTGACGGCTTTGATGCCAACAATAACCGTACCACTAAGAAGCCTTGTCTTCCATTAGCCCGATTCTTCGAAAAAGATCACGTAAGCGTACGTCTATGGAAAAAGGCACAGCCGGAATTCCATCTTTATCAGTCTTATGCCTCTCGCATTCTTCATGAAGCCGGAAAGAAAGTCCTGGATAAAATTCCGGACCAAGACTTTTCCTCTTTATACGGTTTTGTCTGTGCCTTTGTAGAAAACAGAATGGAGGATGCTCAAAGTCTTGATCCGATCTTATTTGATTGTCTCTTAAGGGCTAAAAATAAAATTTCGGCCCGCAATCTTTTACTGAATTCCGGGTATCTGGATGACCGTACGGCACCGGCTCTCAAGCCTGAAATTTCATTAATTCTTTCGGAGCTCTTTAAGAACGAATGGTCTATTGACACGGGCGGTGCCTTACGCAACAGTATGGTTCTTTTCCATGCCGGAAAAGTTTACCTTCGCTACCCTGAGGCCTTTGCTCACATTGAGAGCAGGCTCAATGACCGCTGGGCAGATTCTCAGCTCCCTATCAACTCAAAGGTTATTCTTTCTTATATGACCAAGAGTCAGATGGTCGAACAAGAACCCAATTCTTTGATGATAAAGCTCAAGTTCGTTGAAGAACCTGAACTTCCGGGACAAAAGACCAAGACGGTAACCGTTCAAGCCGATGCCGTTGCCCTTTCTAACCCTTCTCAGTATTTAGCAGAAGGAACCAAAACACGCGAGTATCACGAACAAGACCGTGTAAAGAACAATCTTTCCCGGCTGGTTAAGGAAAAGATTCAGTATGGAGAAAAGGATTTAAGCGGCCTTGGACAAGAAACCTGTGTGGCTGAGTACGTTATTTCTTCAAATGGTTCTTCGAATAAACAAACCGAAAGAAGCAAAGGCTTCACAAAGCTGTTTGATGCGATTTTGCCTGTCCTTAAAAAGGATGCGGATTCAAAGAGCAAAATTAATAAAGACTCCGAGCCTAAATCTCCGGCAGAACTTGCCGTAATTAAAGCAAAACGATCCCGAAAGGACACTCTCGTTAATCAAAAAGCGAAGGAAATCAAAACTCAGCTTTCTGAAGAGAATGTCTATCCCTACGCTGACAAGAAGGCACCCAACGCCAAGCCTGCACCCGTCGCGCAGGCCTTATCAAACTCCGAAAAAAGCGAAGCATTACAGCCTTCCCCGGAAGTTCCTTCAAGCGTTCTCCTTCCCTCCGACAAGCAAGATTCGTCTGCCGGTGCATCCTCAAATGCAGCAGCAGATAGTACGGCCGTAGCTAACGATTCTAAGTCTGCAGGCATTTCTTTAGGAAGCCGCTTAAAAGGTTTTGGAAGGAGCTTTACTGCAAAGCTTCAAGGGGCTGTTGCGTCTATTAAGAAGGTCAAGATTTTTGAATTTTCAAAAGAAGCTTCTTTAAGTGTTCCTACAGGCGACAATGTCTCGGCTGAAGAGCATGTTTACTATGTTGTCCCTACTAAAGCAGCTTCTAAAGACAAGGTTTCTTCTACGGAAGAAATAAAGGCTGCTTCAGCAGAGCCGACAGTTCACGAAGCTCCGGAGGATTCTTCCGAAACCAAGGCTTCTCAACTTTCTATGAAAGGAGCGGCACCTCTCAAACAGGCGACCGTTTCAATTGATTTTTCTTCCATTGCAAACCTTTCTGAGAAAGCTGAGCTTTCTCAGCCCCTCACCGAACCCGAAAAAAATTCCTCTTCCGAAGAAGACTCTGTTCATTCGACTCAAGAGCATAAGGACTCCTCGTGCTCTCAAAAATCATCGGGAACAAAGTCTTCTGAAGCAACTACTGCTGTCCAAGAAAATTCCGCCACTGCTGATTCCTTAGAACCAAGTAAGGAGTCACTCACCTCCCTGGCATCTGAAGAAACTTCTTCAGCAGAAAGCAGTGTTGAAGCCCTTACAAAATCATCGAACACACCGGCTTCTAGCTCCGAGAGCTCAACAAAGCAAGTTGTCGGGAAACAGTCTGGCCAACCCGTACAAGATAAGGTTAAAACTGAAGAAATTAGACCGTCAGCAGGACTTCAGCCCTCTGGCTTATCGAACAACACCGCTTCCTCCAAGGATGTAAATCCGAAAGGAGTAGTACCAACTGAATTTAAAGAAGAGCAAAAAGAGAACGTAAAAACCGCCAAAGCGTCTAAGGATGAAAAGCTTGCAAAAGCCCCTGTTCTGTCAGAAGAAAGCGCTAAACCTGTAAATAACAATGGAGCACAGAAGTCCGCTAGTTCCTATACAAACAAAAAGCAGTCGAAGGAACCAACAGCCCAACTGAAAACATCTTCGGCTAAAGAAAAGAACTCTGATATATCTTCCTCTGAGGTCAAGAAGTCTTCTAAACAAGAGAAAATTAAGCAAGTGCCCACTATGGGCGCAACAGCTAAGGATGCTTCTTCCAGTAAATCTGCCAAAACAAATAAGGCTGAAAATGCTGCCAAGACTCAAGGCCAGAATAGCTCTGTTTCTTCTAAGTCAGTTTCTAATCAAAAAGCAGATTCTGCTGTCGCGTCCGGACAGGCTTCCAACAAGCCAAACTCAAGCACTAAGAATCAAACCGTAAATACTCACGAGGTTCCTGCTCAGAAGAAATCTGAGTCTCCAAGAGCAGAAACTAAAGACGGCAAGCCTTCGCAAAATGCTGCAAACAAAAGGAATTCTGCAAAGGCTGCTTCTGTAGGAAGCGACAAACGCGCTGTCCATAATAAAAATCAAAAACAAGGCGCTCGGCCGGCTAAGACCTCAAGTACTGAATCTAAGCCAAGGAGCAGCGAAGGAGCATCTCCTGAAGATAAAACAAGAACAGACATTCGTAATGAAGCCGTAAAACAGCACAATAAAGAAAAAGCCGCTGCCGCAAGAAAAGAAAACAAGCGAGTTAACGACATTCTTGCCGTTGCCGGCAAACCTAAAGCCGAACTCCAATGTTCCACTCCAATTACTGGAACCAAAAAGTCAAAGATCGAATCTGTGGCTGCTTCCCCTGCTACGAGTGGTGCATCCAAACAGAAAAAAGCCGAAAGTCAATCATCTTCTTCTACTGAGAAGAATCAGCCGAAGGCGTCTTCCGGCAAAACTTCTGTCTCCTCCGAAAAAGGAAAACCTTCTGCCCCAACTGTCAACCAGGAGAAAGCAGGAGAGGGAAAAATTACTTCAGTAGAAAAAGACTTATCTGCTCAGAAGTTGTCTACTCAAAAAATGACTACTAAGAAGTCATCTTCTGAGAAGTTGTCCCCTCAAAAGTTGACTTCTGTGGAATCGTCTACTCAGAAGGTATCTTCTCAAAAGCCAACTACTGAAGGCAAGGCCACAGGAACCCCTTCTACTGAAATTCATTCTTCTCAGAAGTCTGCTTCTGCAAAGGAGATGAACGCAAGCCAGAAGGGTGCCAATGGAATCTCTCCTTCTTTGCTGTCTCCTGCGCAAGAGTTTTCTTCTAAACAGGAAACGTCTCCTGGGCAGAAGCCATCTTCTAATGGAGCTCTTCTTTCCCGGGAAACCGTTTCAGCGGAATCGGTCTCCCCTTCTCCGACCTCCTGTACATCTCCTCAGACTACCTCTGCAGGAGAGAGCGCATCTTCTATTGAAAACAAAACGGTAGAAAACGCACAAGAAGAGGCTAAAGAAAAAGAAGATTTCTCCTCCCAGAAGCTGTCCCCTTCACAGGAGAAGGCATCTGCCGATAATATCTCTTTGGACGAAGAAGATTCTTCTGAGAAACAAACATCTTCAGGGAAGCGCTTACTTACTTCTTCAAACCTCCCTTCCGGGAAAGTGTCTGTCCCGGTAGAACCGTTGTCTACTGCTTTCATTAATTCCATTAATGAGGAAAAGAAGACTTCCACAGAAGAGAAGACGCTAGAGGAGACTACCATAGAAGAGAAGCCTGTCTCAGATAAGCCGGCTGCAGAGAAGTCTGCAGCGAAGAAGATAACCGAGGAGAAGACACCTTCTCAAGAAAATTCTTCTCCTGAAGTCTTGCCTATTTCTTTAAGAGACAACTCTACGGTAGACGAAGTCCGCCCTCTTCCTCCTCCCCTTTTCAAGGAGGAGCATCCTGTCGGCGTAGGTCATCCTACTGCTTCTGAGGAGGCAGAACTGCCCTCTCCCTCCTATGGCCTCCTCCTCTCCTCTTCTTTAGAAGCACCCTCTCGATCAGAAGAACAGGAAGAGGTTTGCCTTGCGCAGATTCAAAAGGAAGAAAAGCCCTCTTCCGTTGCGAGCATCGTATCCGACAAAAACCGAGTAAAGAAAAAATTTATCTGCCCACAAGACACTGAACTTCAGTTGCCTTCAAAGCCCTTGCTCCTTTGTGCTCCGGCATCTCTTCCCATTGAAGAACAAAAATCTGCCGTCGACAGTCGAGAAGCTGAAGCCAAGTCTGATTCAGACAAGATTTCCCTTGAAGAAGGGCTGGCTCAATTGTTTTCCATGGATGTGAAGGATTTCTTTTCCGAGGATTCGGAAGCCGACGCTGATTTAAACAGAACTGCAAAGGGGCAAGCCAGCGCACCGGCTGTGGCAAAAGCAATCAAGGAATTCATACCGGACCCGAACAATCCGTTGGTAGCTAAAGGAGCTCAGTTCATTTATTCAGTTTCGGACGATGAGATATCGGACGACGCAGAACTTCGCTCAAACCGTTCTGCAAAGGCTGAAAGATCTAAAGTCCAAGCAGGCTCATCTTGCGGCCCCAACAAATTATCTGAAGGAGCGGCCAAAGCCGGTCACGCGTCCGCGAAAACGTCCGTTGATCCTACTTTAGGAGATCAATGCGTAATCACGCGTACTCATATGTTTGGGTCTTCTTCGGCAGGAAGAGAATACAAAAGCGGAATACTGACCATCAGAGCTGATGTTGCAAAGCTGACAACTCCGGAGACTTCAGAACCGGCCAAACCACATACCGGCAAGAAAACTCGTGCCCAGAAAATCAAAGAAGCTCAATTGGCAACTATTCGGGGACAAGCCAAAAAAGATGTCAGAGGAAAAGCACAGAAATCCGGTCGCAAGCCCGGGAAGAAATCTGAACCTCCGGCGCCGCTCCCCAGCAAAATTTCTCACCTGGGCATGAGTTTGTTCGTAAGCAGATTCGGATTGAAGTAATAACGCCTAAAGGACTAAAACATGACAACAGATGAAGAATTGCCGGTCCTTAACGGGATGCAGAAAAGACAACTATCCAACTTGGCCAGAACTTGCGTTCTCTATGGTCAGGGCATGGTCATTACAGCCGTGGCAAACCGGATTCAGCCTCTTAAGAGAGACAGAGTTAAAAGCAAAGTAAACGCTTACGGTCAGGTTGTTTATAAAACCACCCGAAGAATCCTCCGGCCCGAGTATCAGCCGAGCTACGGTGAAGGAGGCTATAGAACCTTGGAAGATTTAGACCAAAAGTATTGGTACTTCTTAGCCGACTGTCGGGCGGCGTACCGTCAGTCAAGAGCTGCAAACGAACTGCTTCATGTCGGCAATATGCGTTACTCCCATGAAGAATTTGAACAGCTTTACAAAGCCAACCGTCCTCATAGACGTCAATGGAAAAACGATTACGTATTCGATTTAGTGAAGAGAGAAGTTAAAAAGATGGGCATAAGTGACCGTCAGCTTAAAAAAGAACAAAAGAAATTGATCGAAAGAGCTTTTAAAACTTTTTCTACATCTGAAATTTTGTTTATGCGCCGCCGCGCCCGTTGGAGAGCCACAGTCGGCGCTAACACCGAAGCTCGTGCTTTGTATTTCAACGAACAAGTTCAAAGATGG
>UQNA01000071.1 GCA_900542195.1 uncultured Sutterella sp.
GAACAGAATTAACGATATTCAAAAGTCGGTCTTGCGCAGCGCAGCAAAAATGCTGAAACCGGGCGGACGTTTGGTTTATTCCACCTGTTCCATTTTGAAGCGTGAGAATCAAGATGTAATTGAAGAGTTCCTGAAAGAGAATGAAGATTTTGAGCTGCTTGATGCTTTTGATATTCTTCAGAAGCAGGGAGTAGAAATCAATCCTTATCAGAAGGAACGCTTCGGAGAATATTTTGTGATGCTTCCGCACTTGAATAAGACTGATGGTTTCTTCGGTGCGGTACTTCAGAAGAAAAGATCAGAAAAGCCAAGCAAACGTTTGACCCAAAATACTCCGGAGAATGCAGAAGCTGAAAAGCCGGTTGAGGAAAAAGCTGAAGTAACAGCAGAGCCTGCGAAGTAGGATAGGAAGGAAGAGCAGAGGCAGCGATTTTGCCTCTCTCTCCGGACAACAAAAAACCGAAGCGGAAGCTTCGGTTTTCTGCTAAGAATCTTAGCTGAATTACTTCAACTTAGTTTCTTTGTAGACCACGTGCTTGCGAGCAACAGGGTCGAATTTGCTCATTTCCATTTTGCCACTTTGATTACGTTTGTTCTTAGTGGTTGTATAGAAGTGGCCGGTTCCAGCGCTGGATACCAATTTGATTTTTTCACGAATACCTTTCGCCATGGTGAACTCCTTAGATTAGATTTCGCCGCGGGCGCGAAGGTCCGCTAAAACAGCATCAATGCCGTTCTTGTCAATTGTACGCAGGGCTGCATTGGTCACGCGCAAACGGACCCAGCGGTTTTCGCTTTCAACCCAAAAACGGCGATATTGCAAATTGGGCATGAAGCGACGCTTTGTTTTGTTGTTTGCGTGCGAAACATTGTTGCCGACCATTGGAGCTTTGCCGGTGACTTGACACACTCGTGCCATCGCTAACTCTCCAGAAATAAAATTGTTTAAAACTTACCCTCAGCAAATTCAGAAAGTGAAAAGGCTAGGGACTAAAACACAAAATTATACGTTGTTTTCTTTCACTTTGCATGACTTCAGGGAAAAATTTCTAAACTCGGGGAGTCCTCAGTCTGCCAGACTTTGGAAAGTTTCGGAAATATCATGTTGCAAATGAAACTGTGCTGTCTTTTTTCGTAAAAAATATAAGATTCTGCCGCTCGACTAAAATCAAAGGTTCATTTGGAGAGGTTGATGAAAATAATACTAGCTCAGCCACGCGGATTTTGTGCCGGAGTAGAAAGGGCCATAGAAATTGTTGAAAGAGCACTTGAAGTCCACGGGGCTCCTATTTATGTGCGCCATGAGATCGTTCATAACAAATATGTCGTTAATGCTCTAAAGCAAAAGGGGTCGATTTTTGTCAATGAAATTGACGAAGTACCCGATGGTTCCGTTTTGATTTTTTCTGCCCACGGAGTTCCAAAAAAAGTAGCGGAAAAGGCAGCTTCCCGAGATTTAGTTATCTACGATGCCACTTGTCCCTTAGTAAGAAAGGTTCATGCAGAAGTCTCAAAAATGCATAAAGCCGGTTATGAAATCATCATGATCGGCCACGTCGGCCATCCGGAAGTGGAAGGAACCGTCGGTCAGGTTGATCAGCATGTCGAAGTAGTAGAGTCAGCCGAACAAGTCGAAAACCTTCAGCTCAAGAATCCTGAGAAAGTTGCCTATGTCAGTCAGACAACTATTTCCTGCGACGATTCTAAAGTAGTCATTAATGCCTTGAAGAGGAAATATCCGAGGGTACTAGAGCCCAAGAAAGCGGATATTTGCTATGCCACTCAGAACCGTCAAGATGCCGTAAAAGAACTGGCTAAGCGTTCTGATCTGATTTTAGTTGTAGGAAGCAAAACAAGTTCGAACTCCAATCGTTTGCGTGAAGTAGCAGAAGGGGTCGGCACCAAGGCTTATTTGCTTGATGACGCTTCTGAGATCGATCCGATTTGGCTTAAAGGTGTAAAAAGCATCGGAATTACTGCCGGTGCCAGTGCCCCTGAGATTTTGGTCGAAGAGATTATTGAAAGACTCAAAGAATTTGAACCTTGTGAAGTAATCGCAATGGAAGGCGTAGAGGAAAACGTAGAGTTCCCGCTTCCCAAAGGCCTATGGAAGAAAGATCTTGAGGAAGCAAAATCTCAAAATAAGGTGTAATTTGGCGTAAAAGAAGCGAAAAGGGATAACTTCACGGTTCAAAAAACATTCTCGAAATCAAGAGTTCAACATGACTAAAAAGAAAACAGTATCTGAGACTCCTGCTACGGCTTGGCTTAAAGCAAAGAAAGTTCCTTACGAAGAAGGTATTTACGAATACGTCGAACATGGCGGTACTAGCCAAGCGGCACAATGTTTCGGAGTAGATGAGCATAATGTCGTCAAGACCTTAATCATGCAGGATGAACACGAAAAGCCGTTAGTCGTTTTGATGCACGGAGACTGTGAAGTCTCGACAAAGAACCTAGCCCGAGAAATCGGTAAAAAGCACATTCAGCCCTGCAAACCGGAAGTTGCCCAAAGAAATTCGGGCTATCAGGTCGGAGGAACCTCTCCCTTCGGAACGAAAAAGAATATGCCAATCTATGTAGAGGAAAGCATTCTCAGCTTGCCCTTCATTTACATCAACGGCGGCAGAAGAGGATTCAACGTCAAACTCGATCCGAAGATTTTGGTGGATGCTTTAGGCGCAACTCCGGTCAATTGCGCCAATCCGAAGTAATCATTGGAAACCTTCAAGCTGCCACTTCGGTTTAATTGAGAAGCCCTCCTTCGGGAGGGTTTTGATATTTTGAAGATGGCTTGCTGCTGCAGCGGCAATCATGGCGCCGTTATCCGTGCATAAAGCCAGAGGAGGGAAATAGACTTTAACGCCGATTTTCTTACAGGCTTTAATTAATCCTTCGCGCAGTTGTTTGTTTGCACTGACGCCACCCGCAACGACTAAAGACTTATAGCCGGTTTTCTTAAGAGCTTTAACGGTTTTTTTGACGAGAACTTCTGTGACGGAATCTACAAAGGCTCTGGCAAGGTCATTTTTAAAGGACTGGGCCGACGGATCTTCAGCCAATCTGATGGTATTCATCACTGCAGTTTTTAGGCCGGAAAAACTGAAATCAAGGTTGTCGGCATGGAGCAGGGGGCGCGGAAGGTTAATAGCACCCGGAGTCCCTTGTTCCGCAAATCGTGACACGGCAGGGCCTCCCGGATAGCATTCTCCAAGCGCCTGAGCGGTTTTGTCGAATGCCTCTCCCACGGCATCATCTAATGTCTCGCCAAGGAGTTCATATTTACCGGGAGATGCAACCTTCATAATTTGGGTGTGCCCTCCTGAGACAAGCAGAGCAATAAACGGGAATTTAAGGTCTTCTCCGGCAAGCAGACAGGAATAAAGATGCCCTTCCATATGATGGACGCCGATGACGGGAATGTTTAACGCCAATCCGATAGCGTAGCCTACGGAGGTTCCTACCAAAAGAGCGCCGGCAAGTCCCGGTCCTTCGGTTACCGCGACTGCGTCAATATTTTTTTTGGAGATATTTGCTTCGGAAAGAACTTGATCAAGCAGAGGAATGATCCGTCTGATATGGTCACGGCTGGCAAGTTCGGGAACGACGCCTCCGTAGAGTTTGTGCATATCAATTTGTGAGTGAAGAGCTGCGCCGAGCAGTCCTTTTTCGGAATCATAAAGCGCGACCCCGGTTTCATCACAGCTGGATTCAATTCCTAAAATAATCATGTTTTTGCCTTATAAGAAGAGAATCAATTCTAATCTCCTAAAAAAGTCCAAGGAGCAGAATGTTCTCAAAAGGTGATTTTCTTCTTCGTTACATAAAAAATACATATTCTCAAAAGAATCAAAGGAAAAAATTCTGAATTTGGATTACAATTGCAAACTTTCGAGTCATATAGAAGTTAGTTTGAATCTCTATAGTTGACTCAAACAAGTACACTTTTTAGTTAATTAATTTTAGTTTAGGTGCTAGATGCCCACTATTCGCGTTAAAGAAAACGAACCGTTTGAAGTTGCCCTCCGCCGCTTCAAGCGCACTATTGAAAAGAGCGGCTTGCTCACAGAGCTCCGCGCCCGTGAGTTTTATGAAAAGCCAACTGCAGAACGCAAGCGCAAAAAAGCCGCTGCTATCAAGCGTCACTACAAGCGTCTCCGCAGCATGATGCTTCCTAAGAAGCTTTACTAATCTTTTTTCGCAGATCTACGATGAGTTTAAAAGATCAAATTACAGCTGATATGAAAGCTGCTATGCGTGCTCATGAAGCAGCACGTCTTAGTACGATCCGTCTTCTGATGGCTGCTATTAAGCAGAAAGAAGTTGACGAACGCATCGTTGCTGATGATGCAGCTATCCAACAAATTATCGCTAAACTTATCAAACAAAGACGTGATTCTGTTGAGCAATACAGAGCCGGCGGCAGAGATGATTTGGCAGATAAGGAAGCCTTTGAGATTGAAGTTCTAAGTGCTTATCTTCCTAAACAGATGAGTGAAGAAGAAATCGCAGCTGTTGTAGATGAAGTACTCAAAGAAAACGGACTCAGCGGTATGGCTGCTATGGGAAAGGCAATTGGCTTAATTAAACCTAAAGTAGCTGGAAAAGCTGATATGGGTAAAGTAAGCGCTTTAGTCAAAGCGAAATTAGCTCAGTAGTTTCTTTCTTACACCTATACAAGCCTCGTTGGGTAACGCCTTCGAGGCTTTTCTTTCAGAGGACCCACCGTGTTCATTGCTCAATCGTTTATAAAAGATTTGCTTGAAAGAGTAGATATCTTTGATACGATTAATCGCCGAATTACTCTCAAAGTAAAAGGCGAGAACGGATGGGCATGCTGTCCTTTTCATAACGAAAAAACCTCCAGCTTTTCCGTCAGCAGGCAGAAACAGTTCTATCACTGCTTCGGATGCGGAGAACACGGGAATGCCATTTCATTCCTGATGAAATACGAGGGCTTGGACTTTACCTCGGCCGTTGAGAAACTTGCTCAAGAAAACGGTTTGCAAGTCCGCTATGAAGGTAATCCGGTAAAGAGAAATCCGGAAGCACCTCGCTTAGTGGATCTCATGGGTAAAGCCCAAGAGTATTATCGCTCGAAGCTTCAAACCAACCCATCAGCTCTTAAATACATAACTGACCGCGGATTGACGACGGAAACTATTGAAAAATTCGGAATTGGATTTGCTCCTGACAACTGGCGCAATCTTTCGGAAATCTTTGATTCGGCCAATACCAAGTATTTAATCGAAGCTGGTCTGCAAAGAGAAGGGAAGAACGGCAACGAACCGTATGATTTTTTCCGTAACCGGCTGATGTTTCCGATCCGCAATGTGCGCGGCCAAGTTATTGCTTTCAGTGCCCGTACCATGACGGGCGAAGAGCCGAAATACATCAATACCGGCGAGACTCCGATTTTTAAAAAAGGAAGTGAAGTCTTTGGTCTGTACGAGGCTCAGCGCTTTATTCGAGAAAAGAATCGTGCAATTGTGGTTGAAGGCCAAATGGATGTCATTCAACTTTCTCAGGCGGGGTTTAAAGAGGCTTGTGCCCCGCTTGGAACGGCTATTCGCTCGGAGCATGTCGAAAGGCTGCTGAAGGTCACGGATCATGTTATTTTTTCTTTCGATGGCGATAATGCCGGAAGAAAGGCTGCCCGAAGAGCGATGGAACTAACCTTGCCTTTACTTAAAGAAGCGCAGAAAGCGTCCTTTCTGTTTCTTCCCGAAGGAGAGGATCCGGACAGCTATGTCAAGAATTATGGAGCCCCTGAATTTGAGAAATTGCTTTCTCAGGCCCAGCCGTTATCATCGTATTTAATTGATAACCTCTCCGAGGGGCTTGATCTGAAAGTCCCGGAGGATAAGAGCGAGTTTTTGTCAGCGGCTGCGCCCCTGGTTCGTTCGATATCTAATTCTTTGTACCGCAGTGCGGTATTAAGCAATATCGCTAAGGCTGCCGGAGTCAATGATGTAAGAGTTCTTGCAGCACAGCTGGGAGTTTCTTTGCCTGCGGCAGCTTCGGCTCCGGACAGAAGGTTTCGAGGCGGTTTCCAGCCGTGGATTCCTCAAAATGCAGCCCACTCGAACTACGGATTTCAAAAAAGAAGAGTAGCGCCGGAAAAGAACCGTCTTCTGAGAACGGTTCTGAGAAATTTTGTGCTCTTCCCTCAGCTGGCTGTGCTTTATGAAAAAGCAGCGACAGAATTGTTTTCTACTATAGAAAACGAGACGGCTCAAACCATTCTTAGTCTCATAGCGATCATTTTCAAAGAAAGCGAAGACGGCTATTCAATTCAAAACTCTTTGATTTCCATCCCGGATCCCTTATCTCCTCAATTTGAAGAGACGGTCGAAGCCGCAAGATCTCTGATCTTGACGATTGTTTCGTTGGAAGAAGGCAAAGAGCTGATTCAAGAAGAACTAATCCGCGGAAGAGATTTGGGCACCAATTATTTTGCGGCGGAAAAAGAGACTCAAACCATATTCTTTAAATTTGAGTTAGAGCACATAGAGGAAGAAAAGAAGAACTTGCTCTCGGGTGAATTGACGGAAGAGGATAAGGATCTTTTGAGGGTTTATCAAAACAAAGCCAAGCTTCTAAAAGCGCAAATCCAAGATTTAACGAAAAAGATCAGCAAGGATTTGCAATAGCAGAAATATTTTGTTACTAAAAAAATTCTTGCTTGTGATATAATTAGAAGTTTCAGAGATAATCTCTGAGTATTGTCGCCCAGGAGATCGCGAAAGATCGGAGGCATTTTAACCCTTAAGGAAGTTCTTGAGCAAAGCAGTAAAGGCCGAGAAAGGCAGCAGGTATGCATATTAGCTTTGACAAAGAATGGAATTAAGGTATTGCTGCAAGTGTTCGTTTAGAAAAGAAACTTGTTAAGCAAAGACAATTAGTCAAATTGAAGGTGAAAGAATGGCGACTGCCAAAAAATCTACTTCTACTAAATCAACTACAACAAAAGCAGCTGAAGACAACGCACAGAAAGTTGAGGCTGCAAAGGCCGTAAAAACCGCAGCAGCTGCAGAAACTAAACCTAAAAGAAGAACCACCAAAAAAGCCGTCAAGGAAGAAGAGACCGCAGCAGCAGTTGAAGCAACACCAGCAAAGCCTACCCGTAAGAGAGCAGTAAAAACCGCTGAAGCTGAAACTACACCAGCACCTGAGACAGCTGCAGAAGCAGCTCCAAAGAAGACTCGGGGCCGCAAGCCGGCAGTAAAGACAGCTGAATCAGCTCCTGCAGAAGCAACAGAGAAGAAGTCTACACGCGGACGCAAGAAAGCTGTCAAAGAGGAATCGCCTGCGGAAGCAGTTGAAGCCGCCGAAGAGCCGGTAGTTAAAAAATCTACACGAGGCAGAAAGCCGAAAGCTGATTCTGCCAAAGCTTCTAAGACTTCCAGAGCTTCTAAATCCAACGAAGACGATTTAGTTGGAGAAGCCGATGACGACGCCTATGATGAAGAGGTGGCAATTGCGGAAGCTTACGTGCCTCCAACATCACGCCGCGGCCGTGGAAAAGGTGCCAAAGACAAAGCCATGAAAGAGGCTATTTCCAGAAGCTTCAGTCATCATGACGAAGACAGTAAGGAAAACAGACTCAACAAGCTTCGTGCACTTATCCGCATGGGTAAAGAAAGAGGTTATTTGACTTACTCTGAAGTCAATGACCACATGCCGGAAAATATTGTTGAACCGGAACAGATTGACCAGATTGTTTCCACTCTGGCTGACTTAGGTATTCAGGTTTACGAACAGGCTCCTACTGCTGATGATTTGTTGATCGGAGACTCTGTTCCGACTGCAACGGATGATGCTGCTGAAGAAGAAGCAGAAGCAGCATTGGCCACCGTGGACCCGGAATTCGGCAGAACAACTGACCCGGTCCGTCTCTATATGAGAGAAATGGGTTCCGTTGAATTGCTGACCCGTGAAGGCGAAATTGAAATTGCAAAGAGAATTGAGGACGGCCTCAAGCACATGGTTCATGCGATTTCCGGCTGCCCGACTACCATTGCGGAAATTCTTGAAATCGGACAAAAGGTTCGTGACGGTCAGATTCAGATTGACGAGATCGTAGACGGTTTGGTTGACGGTCTTGATGATGAAGTAATCAATCAGCCTGAAGACGATGACGAAAGTACCGATATCGGTGCTTCCGGTATGACAGCAGGTCAGCTTGACGAACTCAAGACACGAGTTCTCGAAAAGCTTGACCACTGCACCGCTTTGTATGAGAAGCTTAAAGAAGCGTATCAGAAAGACGGATATCGCTCCGAAGCTTACATCAAGGCTCAGAATGAAATTCAGGAAGAGCTTCTTACCTTACGTTTTACGGCCAACACGGTTGAGCGTTTGTGCACTCTTCTGAAGACACAGGTTGAAGGAGTGAGAAAGGTTGAATCTCGTATTTACGACATCATGGTTAACAGAGCCAAGATGCCGAGAGACTACTTCCTCGACAACTTCTTCAGCAAAGAAACTCAGTTGGAGTGGACGACTGCGGAAGCCAATTCCGGTAAGCCTTATGCTTCAGTGCTGCAGCGCAATCTTCCGGAAATTCAGCAGCTGCAGTCCCAACTGGCTACCGTGCAGAACCAAGTTACCCTTCCTTTGAAGGATCTCAAGGATGTCTACAATCAAATGGCCACCGGCGAAGCAAAAGCCAGAAAGGCCAAGAGAGAGATGACGGAAGCTAACCTTAGATTGGTTATTTCTATTGCTAAGAAGTACACCAATAGAGGTCTTCAGTTCTTGGACTTGATTCAGGAAGGCAACGTTGGTTTGATGAAGGCTGTGGACAAGTTCGAATACCGCCGCGGATATAAGTTCTCTACTTATGCTACATGGTGGATTCGTCAGGCTATTACACGTTCCATCGCCGATCAGGCTAGAACCATTCGTATTCCTGTTCACATGATTGAGACCATCAACAAGATGAACAGAATTTCTCGTCAAATTCTGCAGGAAACCGGCGTTGAGCCGGATCCGTCAGTACTGGCTGAGAAGATGGATATGCCGGAAGATAAGATCCGCAAGATCCTCAAGATCGCCAAGGAACCAATTTCTATGGAAACTCCGATTGGTGATGACGAGGATTCACATCTTGGCGATTTCATTGAAGACGTTGGTACTGTTGCTCCTGCCGAAGCAGCACAGCACTCCAGCCTTCAGGAGATCACCAAAGAGGTTTTGGATTCTTTGACTCCGAGAGAAGCCAAGGTTTTGAGAATGCGCTTCGGTATTGAAATGAATACCGACCACACTCTTGAAGAAGTCGGCCGACAGTTTGACGTTACTCGTGAAAGAATTCGTCAGATTGAAGCCAAAGCACTTCGCAAGCTTCGTCACCCAAGTCGTGCTGAAAAGCTCAAGAGCTTCTTAGAAGGCGGCAGTGATTCATAATCATTGTTCTTAACTACAAAAAACCGAGACATCAACCTCTCGGTTTTTTGTTGCCGGCGGTCCGAGTATTACTCAGGCAGTGAAAGAAGAGGAGGTCGAATTTCTCTGACAGACAGGTCTGAAAGATTCAATCAAATGTTATCCATAGTCAGTCCCATCAGTCAGAATATTGGATTTGAAGGAATCGGTGACTTCTGATAAAATTCACGCTCTTTCGAGAAAAGCTCAACTTTTCTCAGGCCCCATAGCTCAGTTGGTTAGAGCAGTCGACTCATAATCGATTGGTCACTGGTTCAAGTCCAGTTGGGGCCACCAATCTCACACTTTTCTCTATTCATCAGCACTCCTGAATATCACTCAGTGGAAAAGGTAATAAGAAAAAAGGTCGTAAATTTTGTGAGAATCTCGGTTTCGATCTACTTCTTTTCTGTATATCCGACTTCTTTTAGCCAATTTGAAACTAGTCTGGGAGCTGACGATGTTTGAGAGGAACGGATCCACAAACTGCGTGGAAGAAAGTCACCTTTTGGAATCAGTCGGTGAGCATCTCGTTCAACTCCGGAAATTCCGCTGCTGGCACTCGAGACAATAAGTCCCAACTTTTTTCCTTCCAATTCATTGGCATTGTTATATAAAAAAGTTTGCATAGGTGCAGCCATCTGACTCCACCAGAGAGGCGTTCCTATAATGATGAAGTCATAGGAAGAAAAATCTATTTTTGTAGGTTCAATAGGAGGATAAGATTTCGAATCATTTGGATTTCGACGAATTCTATCGATTAAATCACTTCCGAGAGAGTAATTATTGGCGGCATAATTGAGTCCTTTTTGCAAAGGTTCGACCTTAATCAGATCCGCACCAGTTTCAGCCTTAACAGTTTCGGCAACCTTTTCAATATTTCCGCTGAAACTATAGAAGATCATCAAAGTTTTGGCTTCGGCATAAGAGACAGTCGTACTTAAACCTAACAATGCGGTAATTAATAATTTTTTCATAGATTAATCTCACAGTCATAAGAGTAAAAAATTAGATTTTTTTAACGAGATATTTTCTGTTTCCTGCTCCAATTGAAGATAAGTATTCCAACTGGAGGAATCCTCTGTCGATTTTGACTTTTGTTGAGTACCGGTCATATTTTTCCGGTTCTAGCCCGTAAAT
>UQNA01000072.1 GCA_900542195.1 uncultured Sutterella sp.
GGCGAGCTCGGGACTTCCACCCTATAGAATGCACTCATGCCGAGCACACAAAAACCGCCAAAGGCGCTTTAAATAACACTTTCGGCGGTATTAAATGCTTTCAGCAAAAATTTAGGCAATTAGGTAATTTGCCATGTATGCAACTACCGTACACACTATCAAACCAAATATATGATTGGGCCTTTGAAATAGATTAGCCTCCTTCAAAGTCGAGCCAGGTGTAACCGGTATAAGAGTCGGTAAATTTGCGACCGGACCTCCGGTTAAAAAATGTTGAAATATTGCTGCAGGACCACAGGCAGCAATCGCTGCAGCCAAAGGTGTTACGCCGGCACCGATAATGACAGGAAGAAGCGGGATCGTTAGGGCGCCCGAAGCTGAATATGATTGAGTTATCAACCCGGCAATACAAGAGACCAGAATCATAATCAAAATAGGAGAAAAATCTAAGACTGGTTTTAAAGCCGTATTAATGGTTTCCGTCAGTCCTATGGCTTTGATGACAGAGCCCATAAATACGAAGCCGATTGTAGCCACGAGGGGAATGGACATTCTCTTAAGACCATCTATCATTTGAGCCTCCCCTTTTGCAGGATTAACTCGGGCCATTAAGATAGTAATCAGCCCGCATGTAATACCCACTATAAAAACTGGAAGTCCCACAGCAAAACCAATCATCATAAGCAAGAAAGGAAAGAAAGCCTTCCATGAAGAGATGTTATTAGTGTCTTCTTTTTCCATACTTTGAAGAATCTTTTGTGCTTGTTCGGGCGTCAGCAGTTTTCCTTCCTTCTTCATTTTCATGTAGTTTCTGAAGAAGGCAAAACAAATAACAGATAAAGCCGTGATTGCTCCAGCGATATTAATTAGACCAAAGCCAATTCCTGCTGATCCTATTATCGCTACTTGAGTAGGATGTGTAAAACCCCCAAAGTTACCTAAAATGCCGGCGTGGCCTTGCGCACCCGCAGCTCGATTTGGATCCATTCCCATTTTAACGGCAGCTGGACAAGCAATGGCACCGGTAACAATGGGTGGAGCATAACCCGTAAGCATTCCGATAATGCCAGCTGCGACAGACCCGGCGCATATCACCCCTGGACCACCACCTAGCCGAGTTCCAAAACGGATTACTGAACGGACTATTGCTGCCAGAAAACCTGTTGCTTCAAGAACTCCGATGAACATCAGGACACCGGTCATATCGGCAATCACTCCAATCAGTCCGCTGCTTACTAGTTTGGCAACAGTAATTGGTTCATTTCCTGCAAGCGGGAAACCTGCAATGATAGCTACCAGCGCTGATCCCAAAATAGCAGTTAAATAAAGAGGCGTTTTCCCAGAAATCATTAGCAGAAGAACGACCCCCATCACACATTGTGCAAATATCATTTGGTTTGTCATTGAGGTTCTCCTTATGACCTAGGCGATAATTCTTGAAATGCTCTGATAACGGACAAAGCCAGCAAAGCTTGCCTTTGTGAAAAACTATCCTTCACTGCGTATTCTCTATCTGTGTGTAGATTCCCTCCTACAGGCCCCATGCCGCAGATAGTCGGAATGTTCATACAAGAAGTAATCCCCGCATCAGCTGCTCCTCTTACCTCAAGACCTTTAACCTCCCATCCAAGTGTATCTCCACTTTCTTTAACAATATCAAAGAGTTTGGTATTGTTTTCATTAACTAAAAAAGGCAAGAACCCAATTGGTTCATCGCAAACAACCGTGATCCCATCTCTAGAGTTCTTTTCGCACGCTTGCCTGATTTGACTTAAGAGATATTCCCTCTGCTCAATGGAGGAAAAACGTGTATATATCTTTGCACTAGCCTCGGGTGCAACTATGATCGCACCCTCCCCGCCCTCTATTTCTCCTACGTTGACGCTGTATCCTTGCTCTTCGTTTTCAAGGCTCGAAATCTCCACAATTACTTTTGCAAGTGCATGAATTGCAGATCTTCCTTCTGAATAGGCATTTCCAGCATGAGAAGAGCGCCCTTTTACCTTAATCGAAATAAGATCTCCGCCGTTCCTTCCGACAACTACAGAACCGTCTGCACGCGCAGGTTCAAGAAAAAAAGCTGCAATTGTGTTCTTTGCTCTTTCTGCAACAAATGACTGGGAAGCCTTGGATCCAATCTCCTCGTCCGAAGTAAAAACTATCTCTATCGGAATCTTGGGTAGAATATGTTTCAGCTCAGACAGTGCCTTAATCACAAAAATTCCGTTTGTGATTCCGCCTTTCATGTCCGCACAACCCGGGCCATAGACATTGTTCGCATCCTCTGAGAATGGACGTAACGCAACAGTTCCGTGTGGGAAGACCGTATCGCGGTGACAGACTAAAAGAATTCGCTTCTCATTTGACTCTGGTTTGCAGTTAAAACATGCACTAATAGGGTTGCCAAGAGTTTCATGATGTCTTACTACTATGTCTGCTCCCATTCTTTCGCAGGTTTCAGCAAGAAAATTACCCAAACTGTCAACATCTTTTTTATTTCGGCTTCCGCTTTCCATGTTGACAATAGTTTCTAGAAAAGCAAAAACAGCTGACTCTTCCTTTGCGAATGTCTCTTTGAATAATTCAGCTACTGAGTCTCTTTTGCAGTGATTCATTTTTTTCTCCTTGGAATGAAGTAAAAGTCAAATTCCACCTCGGAGTCTATGAATACATTTTTATATGTTAATAGTTGTCATATTAATATGACAACAACTATTGACATAAAAGAGATATCTCCATAAAAATTGTATTAAACATCGCATTTCTCTCGTAACAGCAGATTTGTCTTTTTCTAAATTTTCTAAGTACGGCTTCGGAAGAGAAATGCAAATGATTCTTTAACCGGAGAAACTCATGTCATTAGAATTACATCCTCACTTTCAAATTTCTGGGTCAGCAGAGCAAAGAGGCGTCCAATATGGAGAGCTCGCATCGTCGTACATTTGTAAAAATATTGAGTTCTACAAAAAAATGTTCGCTTCATACGGCATTTCTTGGGAAAAGGCTAAGTCAGCAGCCCTCCAATATATTCCTCATATCCAAAATTATTTACCGCAAGCTTTAAGCGAGATGAGGGGGATTGCAAAAGGAAGCAATAAGTCTTTTGAAGATATCTTAACTCTCAACTGCAGAAGTGAGATTATTTTTGCTATGCCCAATGGCTGTTCTTCCATTGGCGCATTACCAGAACGAACCGAAAATGCGCATACTTATCTCGGTCAAACCTGGGACTGGCTAAAAGAGGCAAATGAAACAACAATAATCTTAGAGATTCATCCAGATCAAGGCCCCTCTCTTCTTTTCTGTGCAGAAGCTGGAATTATTGGAGGAAAAGGCTTAAATAGTTCTGGCATCGGAGTTTGTCTAAATGCGTTGAGTATCGGAGAAGGTACCTTAGGAGTTCCTCTTCATGTCATGTACCGCGCCATCCTGTCCCAAACGACCATAAGTAATGCTTTAGATTGTGTTGCTCATCCGCAAAGAGCGGGTTGTGGAAACTTCGCCATTGGTTCTGGTGAAGGTTTCCTTATGAACGTTGAATTCACTCCTTACAACTTTGATGTGCTCATGCCAACCCAATCTTTGATGTGTCATACCAATCACTATTTGTCTCCTTTGTTCCAAGGTCAAGACTCTTTCAAACGTGATTTATGCGATACCTTCGTCCGACTTAATCGCCTTCAAAGATTAGCAATGGATTCAAGCTACCCCTTAAACAAAGAAAAACTCAAAGTGTTCTTATCCGATCACAAAAACTATCCAGATTCCATTTGCAGCCATGAAGATCAAAAAGACCCAGTAGGAAAACGCCTCTCAACAGTCTATGCGGTCTTAATGGATCTAAACGAATGTTCTTTAGAGGTAACAACTTCAGCACCTTGCGAATCTTCATTTAGGACTTACACTCTCGATCATTGATAATTTGCAAAGAATAGATTCAATAGAAATGATCCAAAACCTTCATAAAACTCTCGGTTCCACTGTTTTTGAAGACTTATTTCAAAAGATTGAAAGCGGCTTCTATCCGGAAGGATCAAAACTTCCGGCTGAAAATGAGCTCGTTTCCATCTATGGAGTGTCTCGTCCAATTGTTCGAAATGCTTTGCGGGCCTTGCGAGAGCAAGGTTATATAGAATCAACGAAAGGTCTTGGAAGTTTTGTGACACGAAATAAATCTTTGAAGTTTATGGATTTTCGTCCCGTTGTTGCTCAAGAGGACATGCTAAGATGCTACGAATACCGAGCAGCCTTTGAAGGAGTGATGGCTGCTCAGGCTGCCTTAAGAAGGAATACCAAGGACTGCGTACAATTGCAAAAATCCTATGAAGAAGTCGAGAAAGTGACGAATAGCTCTCCGGAAAAGATTTGGGAAGCCGACATCAGATTTCATGAAACCATCGCCGACGCGTCCCATAACCGTTTTTTTATACAGGCTCTTCAAGCCATTCGATTTCAAATGTCACAAGGCATGAACAATGTTTCGTTGTTTTTTAAAGCAGATAAGGCAAGGCATGCTTTGATTAGAAGCACAGAACATAGTTTGATTCTTGAAGCCATCTTAAAAGGTGATCCAGAAATGGCAAAAGCAGCCATGACCTTACATCTAGAAAGATCCAAAAATTGGTTAAATTGAAAAGTCTGCTTTTGCATTGTGCTTATGCTCCTTATAGGATTTGCCTATTAAATCCGAAAGCCCAAGAACTATCAATTGGGTTTCTTACAACGATTGCACATATTTGAAACTAATCAAAATACTCTTCATAGAAAAACTCCATTACGGCGTTTTTAGCGAAAACTTATGACAAGTGTTGCAGGAGACCACGGATTGTTGATGCCCTTTGTGGCAAGTGGAACAATCTCGATCTCCGTAATGATTGTAATGTGGGTTTGGCTCTACCCCACCCGTGCGCTTCGCCATTGCTTCATAACTCTGATGGCAGGTTAAACACTCGGCTTTTCGTACAGGCTTGGTTACATCATTGTTGCTATGACACTGTGCGCATTGAATTCCTTTCTTCATGTGACGCTGAGCCAAAAAGTTGCCATCATCAGTAGAGGCCATAGCACTTAAGGAAAGAGTGGCAGCACAGGCAAGAACTAAAGTATTAAATAATTTATTCATCGTAAGCTCCGAATTTAGTGTGAATGTTGGGACGCCATGTGTGCAGCAGCTTTTCGGCCGAACACGGTTGCTCCGCCGAGCTGAGCTCCTCCGATATAGTTGGCAAAAAATAATCCTCCGGCGGCATTCCCGACAGCATACAAACCTCTGATCGGACGACCTTCATTATTGATAATCTGAGCATTCGTATTAATTTTCGGCCCACCAAAAGTCGCTGTAATGCCTCCTTGGAAGGGGAAAGCATAGAAAGGAGCCTCGGTCAATTCAACTGGCTTTTTAAGTGTGCAGGGAGGTTCCCAGTTCTTAAGCGTGTTGTCTTTAACAGCTTTGTTATAAGCGTTAAATAATTCGACGAACGCTTTAGGATCGATACCAAGTTTTTGAGCCAGTTCTTCCGGGGTATTACCTTCATAGAACACCGTATTAAGCTTTTTGTACTTTTCGACAGCAGCTTTTGTTCTCTCACAATTGGACGACATGATGTGCCAGCCCATATTGCGGCGAGTTTTCAGTACAGTCGTCCGGCACTTAGCGGTATAGACCGAGTTTTCATCCACAAAGCGTTTACCGTTTTCGTCAATTTCAAAACCTGTTCCGGAGTTAATTACAATGTTTGGGTTTAAATGAGTGTCGGCCACGATAGGTCCGCAATGGAATTGGTCCATGTTCACCAAGCGGGCACCCAGAGGACGGGTAAGAGTAACGTTCTCTCCGGTAACATATGGGCTGCCTCTAAGACAAAGTCTGGAAAGAGTGCCTCCCATGTAGGTGTTGAGCATTTCAGAATTACCAGAAAATCCTCCGGTTGCAATAACCACGCCATCCTTAGCATGAATGGTTTTTATTCCGTCGTCTGACTGAGCCGTCACGCCAATAACGTGTCCTCTTTCATTGACAAGAAGATTATTTACTTTGGCATTGAAGAGAAAAGGAATCTTGCGTTTTTCCGCTTCTTTCACTAAAGATCGAATGAGTTGGCCGCCGCCGGTAATTCCTTTTCCATCCACCGCAGGCCAACGAGAGAAGACGCCTTTTTTAAGCGGTTTAAATGCAATGCCTAAATCTTTCTGCAGCCAATTAACTGCCTCTGAAATATTGTCTACGTAGACCTGAACAAGTTCAGGATCTGCACGATCCTCGGAGACTTTCATAAAGTCTCTATAGAAAGCTTCCTTTGAGTCCTTAACTCCTGCTTCATTCTGTAGGTCGGTACCGAAAGCTGCGAAGGAACCCATTGCATAAATAGTATTTCCCGCTGGACACTCCATTTTTTCGACAACAATAGGTTTAAGTCCCAAATCATGCGCTTGAATCGCAGTTACGAGACCCCCGGTACCGGCTCCAACCACAACCACATCGTATTGAAGAGTAACTTGGTTGCCTGGAGCAGCGGCAGCTTTTGCTGTAGCCAATGAAGAACCTAAAAGAGCAAGTAGTGTCGATCCTGTTTTTAAATACTGACGTCTAGAGATCATTTTCTATCCTTGAGAGTCAACTGAGAAAAATGTTTTATCCTTGTCAGTCATTCTCCGGAGATAGATACTTATGCATATTGATCTGGATCAAGACTTACTCAAAAATTCTAATTCTCTATAAATAAAAACCCCTTTCTGAAAGTACCTACTCAGACGCTGCAGATCCCTGCTTACTTATCCTTCCCAACCTCCAAGTCTTGACTAATTTTTTATGGCGGAAGATTTTAGAACCTCAGGGAAGTCCTGACCTCTGCATTAAACCTAAATGGCTGTCAGGCTGGTAAGCTGAAAAGGGTTCCCTCCTCTCCGCTTATTGATTTATGAAAAGATTAAGTGCAAGTCTCATTATTTTTTGTGCTCTTTTTATAAGCCTAACTTGTGAAGGGAAAGGACAAGAGAAAATAGAAAATTCCGGCAGTACTCTCTTCACAAGCACTGAACAAACTGACTCTAAAAATTTAAAACTAATACAGACTCCAATAGGTTCTACGATTATTTCTCCTGAGGGACCTCAGGATAAATCAAAGCCTTTCATAAGAATGGCAATAACAAAATTTGCATTGCCGAATGACAACTCAGCTCTTCTTTGGAGGACTCTTGAGAAATTACGGGACGAATTTGGGCGAGGAAATTTTGAGGCCTATGTCTACTCCGGTCAAAAAATAGATACCTCCAATACGGATTTGGTTCTCAGTTCAGCTGGCACCTATCGACGAAGTTTAGAAAAAGGAGCGAAAGACTTAGCGACAGTTATTAGCAACAAACATCCCGACCCCAACCACGCAGAAGGTTCGGTTTTTGTTGTATTAAAGGATCGCACTGACCTAAACTCTCTTTCAGATCTCAAAGGAAAGAAAGTTACTATTACAGGGAATACCGCCTTTGCCGGATGGCTTATCGGCCTGAATAGAATAGCCTGCGAGGGCAATGATCCGGATAAATTTTTCTCCCATAAAATACTCCTTGGCAATAACATGCCGCGCGCTCTTGAAGTATTAAAAAACAAGGAAGCTGATGTAGCAATTCTACGAACTTGTTTTTTAGAGGAAAGCCAAGAGAAAGGTGTAGATACTTCAATTTTTAAAGTATTAGGTGCGATTGGAAAAACCTCATCTGGATGTATTTCCTCGACTAAGTTATACCCCAACTGGACTTTGTTTTCCACTCCTCATGCCACCCCAGAAGTAGCACGAAGGGCAACGCTCTCCGTTCTAGCGATGGAACCTGACAGGGAAGGAAGACGATGGGGAGTCGCAAGCGATTTCTCAGAAGTAGATCAAATTTATCAAAATTTGAAATTAGGCCCATACGAATATTTAAGAGAGTGGACTTGGAAAAGGATATGGGCTGAAAGAAGCGAATTAATTGTTCTGCTAGGTTGCTTGTTATTCGGGTTTCTTATTCATACGTTCCGAACATCTTATTTATTAAAAAAGAGAACCATTGAACTTCACGAACAGGAGCAAGCTCGTCTAAAAGAAAAAGCTCAAAGACATGAAGCTCAAAAGAGAATCCTTCTATTGCAGAAAACCGGAGCTGTAGGTCAAATATCCACAATTATTGCTCACGAGCTTCGACAGCCTTTAGGCGCCATCGTCAACTATTCATTAGGCTTATTAAGAATTGTCGAGAAAGCAGGAAATCTATCTCAGGCAAATACTTTATTAAAGGGTTTGAAGAAAATCCAGGAGGAAGCTTACAGTGCCGATCGGATAGTCTCTAAAGTTCGAGAATATGCCAAAGGACAAAAAACAGGAAGAGAGCTTTTGGACTTATGTTCGGTTGTAGACAAAGCTGTATATGCCATTCAGAAGGCCACGGATATATCTAATATTCGAATAAAGACAAATGAAGTTAATATCAAAATATTTGCTGATCCTTTAGAAATTGAATTGATCGTAGTCAACCTTCTAAAAAATGCAGTAGAAGCAGCTACTAGCTCTCAAAACCCTGAGGTAGAGATTGTTATCTGTAATGGAAATGCAGATCCGGACACGTCTTCTCCTGAAAATATAACTTCTTCTCCAGAGGATTCATCTCTCCATATCTCTCCTCGAATCATAATTCGAGATAACGGACCTAGGTTAACCGATGAACAGTTCGAAGCATTAAACACTCCTCTTAGCAGCATGAAGCCTGAAGGTCTTGGCCTAGGTTTGGCAATTGTGCGAGGATTGATAGAAAATTTAGGAGCCGTAATTGAGTTTAAGAGATCAGTACCTCATGGAATTGAGGTTTCAGTTATTTTTCCAAAAACTAGTCTGGCAAACTATATAAAAGCTTAAAAGTGTTATGACCACAAATCGCTCTGAGAAACCATTAGTTAGAATCGTTGACGATAATGACTCTTTACGGGAATCTCTGGCATTCTTACTCGAATGCGAAGGCTATGAAGTTGCGGCCTATGAAAGCGCAGAGGAGTTTTTAATAAAGGATGCCCCGAGTCGTATAGGCTGCATCGTGCTCGATGTAAGGATGCCGAAGATGAGTGGACTCCAACTTCAAGAAAGGTTAAACGAACTGGGTACACCTTGTCCTATTGTTTTTCTTACGGGTCATGGAGACATCGACATGGCTGTGCAAACGATGAAGGACGGTGCCTGCGACTTTCTCCAAAAACCAATAAAGCAAGAAACTTTTATTCCAGCTATAGAACGGGCAATAAATAAAGATAGACAAGCTAGAGCTGGAGCAACAGATATAATTCATGAACGCCATGTCTTGGCATCTCTGACCCCGCGAGAAGAAGATGTATGCAGACTCGTAGCAGAAGGACTTACATCGGTTTTGATAGCCTCCCGGCTTAACATTTCCAAAAGAACCGTCGACGTCATTCGCTCTGCAGCTCTAAAGAAAATTGGTCTCAGAGAACCTCATGAATTAGCAGATTTTTTCAAACGGGTAACGGAAAAAGGACGTCCCAGTTATTAAGGATGTTTTTAAAAAAATATGTGAGTCAAAAAATGGCGTTATAGGTGACAAAATCGAGTCATCTTAAAAAATCTAAGGACCTTAGATGAAACAATCTCTCTTTTCCCAATACAAAGATGCAATCGCCAACTTTACTGACGTTGAAGACAGAAGCGATTTTCTAGTCAAAGACTTAAGTGAACAGAGAATCTACTACGCTCCATTTGACTATGTAAATCCAAAAGCAAAAATATTCGTTATCGGCATCACGCCCGGCGAACAACAAATGGAAAATATGCTTATTGAAGCAAAACGGCTTATCCGGTTAGGTTTATCCGATGAAGAAATTCAAGAGAAATGTAAGCCAATCGGAAGTTTCAGCGGCGCTATGAGAAAAAACTTGGTAGCCATGATGGACCATATAGGTTTAGCCGACTATCTTGGAGTTGAATCAACTTCAGGCCTATTCGATAAACACGTAGAGCTGGGAAATCTGACTTCCGCAATACGTTATCCAACCTTCCTCATCAAAGACGGAAAAGAAACGAATTTTGCCAGTGATATAAAGCCGAAATCCGCACTTTTCAGCTTTGCTGCACCATTAACCATTGAAGAAATAGAAAAGGCTCCGGAAGCTCTCCTCTTGCCTCTTGGTCCGAAAGTAAGCAACTATCTTCAGAAAGTCTTGGAAGGAACCGAATACGAGAAAAATTTGCTGCCGCAGATTCCTCATCCGTCCGGTGCAAATGCTGAAAGAATTGCTTATTTCTTGGGCAAAAAGAAAAAAGAAGATTTAAGCGCAAAAACCAATCCGGACAAGATTGACGCGGAAAAGCAAGAAATCCAAAAAATCCTGAGAGAACGCAAAATATAATTGTTCTGCAAGAAAGACAAAACCCTCGGAGCCGTAATGACTTCGAGGGTCTGTTTTAAATAATTGA
>UQNA01000073.1 GCA_900542195.1 uncultured Sutterella sp.
TTCCAATGCCGGATTCCACTTCCAATCCTTGGAAGAGCACTGTTGAAGGAAAAGCTCACGCATGTGGTCACGACGGTCACCAAACTTGGATGCTTGGTACCGCAGCTTACCTGTCCGCACACCGTGATTTCCCGGGACGTGTAGTATTTATATTCCAGCCGGCAGAAGAAATTGGCTTGGGCGCCACTGCAATTGTTCAAGCAGGCATTTTAGAAAAGTACGACGTTAAGGAAATCTACGGGGGGCATGACGAACCGTTCTTGGATAAAGGCTCCTTCGGTTTCAAAGTAGGACATTTGCAAGCTTCTTCAGATAGTTTCTTGGTTGAGTTTACGGGAGTTGGAACTCACGGAGGCAGACCTCACAAAGGTATAGATCCTCTTCCTGCGCTTGCTGAACTTTATAACGCATATCAATCTATCATTTCTCGAAAAGTCGATCCGTTAGAGCCGGCAGTGTTGTCTGTCTGCTCCATGAATGCCGGAAGAAAGGACACTTACAACGTCGTTCCCGGAGACGCTAGTCTCGGCGGCACCGTAAGAACTTTCTCACCCGCAGTAAGAGATCTGCTGGAAGAAAACATGAAGAGAATGGCAGAGGGCATTGCACAAGCTCATGGTTTGAAAGTTAATTTCCAATATATTCGTTTGATTTCTTCTTTAAATAATGCAGAAGTTTGCACAAAAGCAGGTATCGAAGAGGCACTTAAGCTTGTCGGAGAAGAAAATGTGGTCAAAGACATGACTCCTTTTATGAGTAGTGAAGACTTCAGCGTCTATCAGGAAAAAATTCCGGGAAGTATTATTAGAGTTGGCGTCCGAGATGAAAACCATCAGGTTTCCATCCATAATCCGTTATTTGACTTTAACGATGAGGTTTTACCGTTGGCTTCCACTTTGTTTGTAAACATTGTGAAGTCAAGACTTGCAGCTTTATCTAAATAAATTTAAGAAGGAGAGCCTTTAAAGGGCTCTCCGGGAGAGCCGAAAATGATCTTTAATCAGTATGAACAGCTAGAAGATTTTGTTTTAAGGAACGGAGTTCCTAAATCCGATCGCACGGGAACCGGAACAAGATCTGTTTTCGGCTATCAAATGAGATTTAATCTTGAAGAAGGCTTTCCTCTTGTTACGACCAAGAAGCTTCATCTGCGCTCCATCATTCATGAATTGTTGTGGTTCTTGAAGGGAGAGTCCAACATAGCTTATCTGCGTGAGAACAAAGTTACTATTTGGGACGAGTGGGCCGATGAAAACGGTGAGTTAGGTCCGGTCTACGGAGTCCAATGGAGATCTTGGCCGACTGCCGACGGTAAAACAGTGGACCAAATTGCAAATGTCATCCAGCAAATCAAGACGAATCCGGACTCCCGCAGACTAGTCGTTAGTGCCTGGAATGTGGGAGAAGTGCCTAAAATGCATTTGCCTCCGTGTCATATGTTTTTCCAGTTTTACGTTGCTCAAGGGCGACTGTCCTGTCAGCTTTATCAAAGAAGCTGCGACATTTTCTTGGGTGTTCCTTTTAATATCGCAAGCTATTCCTTATTAACTCATATGGTTGCCCAGCAATGTGATTTGAAAGTCGGCGATTTTGTTTGGACCGGAGGAGATTGCCATATTTACGACAATCACATCGAGCAAGTGAAGGAGCAGCTTTCTCGCTCACCCCGAGAAGCTCCCCAGCTTGTCATCAAGAGAAAGCCGGCCTCCATCTTTGACTACAAGTTCGAAGATTTCGAGATTGTCGGCTATGATCCTTATCCCGCTATCAAAGCACCGGTGGCTGTGTAGGAGGAAAACGTGAAGCCCCATATTAGTATGATTGTCGCCAGAAGCCGAAACGGCGTAATAGGTAACCGCGGAATGCTTCCATGGCGTCTTCCTGAAGACCTTAAGTTTTTTAAGCAGACAACCATGGGACTTCCTATCATCATGGGAAGGAAAACTTGGGAATCTATCGGCAGACCTTTGCCGGGAAGAAGAAACGTGGTTATTACGAGCAATCCTTCTTATTCCGCTGAAGGGGCTGAGGTTGTCGGAAGTATCGAGGAAGCTATTAGGCTCTTTTCTTCTAACGACACCGTGATGATTATCGGGGGGGCAAGTATTTATAGGCAAGCGCTTCCATTAGCTGACACTGTCTGGCTTACACAAATTGACCAAGACTTTGACGGCGATGCGTACTTCGATCCTTTGTCTGAGGAAGATTGGAAAATTGTGTGGGAAGAAGAGCATGCCGCTACGGAAAAGCAGACTCTTCCTTATAAATTCATGCGGTTAGAGAGGATTAGAAACACCTCGTATTGATTTCAGGTTTCCTTAGTGGTTATTTCTAAAAGAAGAATCTTTTCAAAAGAATACAATATTCTGTAATCCGTAGATCGGATTGGATTATTTTGAAGGAAGAAAATGGCACTTGAAAAAATGTCGATATTAATCGACAGTGATTTGAAGAAAGACTTCATTAACTGTGTTCTTCGCCATTATGACAATGCCGAAGAAGGTATTTTGGATTTGATTAAGATTTACATCGAAAAAGCAAATTCATCTCCTGCTCAAGCAGAAATAAAAGCAAAAGTACGTGAGACAGTTTTTGAAGGCGACAAAGGCAGCGGTCTTAACAGCAGAGAAATTGAGAAAATCATGCTCAATAAGACTGATGAAGAGATTGAAGCCAATCGTTTAGCCTAATCCATCAAAGAGGCGGCTTTTCTTACCATATTTAAATCGGCTCCGTGGCGCATCAGATCTCGCTCTACGGAGTCCATTGCTTCGTTGAAATTCTCAAATTGTGAGTTGTTCTGCCAGAGAGTAGTGACTTCCTGATTACAAGCTCTAATATCGGCCGTCGTTTGCGGCCCTTCCTCAATTGCAGCAGCCTGACAGCAAGAGTGAGTAGGAAGAAGCTTGGCTGAAACCAGAGCCATATAGGCGAGCATCGCATAAGTCGGCATATTCGGATTTGTTTTATCTTTACCCGAAAGAAAATCCTTAATTCCTTGTTCTATTTCACCAATCTTTACTTTTTGGTAATCCAATCCTGTAATGCAATTATCAAGAATTATTTCGTTTTTCTTTGCGTTGGCTACCTGACAGTAAAAATTTTTCCGTAAAGAGGGATGGGTTTCAGTGTTGTGATCCTCTCCCATTCTGATATTGATAACGAACTTATTATCAGAAGCATCAAAGACAAAAGTGGATTTAGAAGGAGAGTAACGGGACAGGACACCTTCAACAAAGACTTTCTGTCCTTTGTATTTTTGAATAAATTCAGTTGGATTTTTTAAAACGTTTTTAGCCAATGAGCCCGCACTGAAGTAATAGACCTTCGGATTTTCAAAAAGAGTAGACGCCCCGGTATTGACAAAGCTCTCGTATTGTTCCCAAGCAAAGGACTTAATGAGGTAATTTTCAAGGGGAGAAAGCTGGTACGGAGCAGGGGACGAATAAGAAAAGGAAGACACTGCCAGCAAGGAGGCTGCACAAACCTTCAACATATTTTTCGTCAGAGACTGCTCCATTTCTCTAGTTCCAAGTAAAAATTACCACTTTCTATCGGCAATCTTCATTTGCTGTTCATCAACAAAGTACCAGAAATCTTTTTCATTTAAGGTAACTCTGTGAACCACAAGTCCGGTATCAGCGTCTTTGTATTCAAAGACAACGTTAATCGGCTGATTGCTTAAGAATTGGTTTTCTGCGGTTGCACAAATATTTTCAAAGTTAATGCTCGGCATATCCCATGGATCTTCATCATCCATGTCTAAGAGATTGCCTCTAAAGCGAGGGTGGCTCATGAGATATTTCAAAACATCGGCCAAAGCTTCAGTCGGTATGACCCAGAAATGTTCTCCGCCGGTAGAGACGAGGTTGTCGAATACATCTTTAACAAAAACCTTGAGATCTGCGTCATCAGGCACAGCGAGCGGATCGTTCATACCCATCGGATCATTCTGATGGGTGGCATACCATTGTTGTCCTGAGACTTTGAGCGGGCCTTGCATTTTGGCACGTAAATCATCATAAGCCACAAATCCAAGTGCCCAAGGGTTAGTATTTCCAACTTCTTTAGCAGCTGCAATTAATTTAGTTAACCATTCTTTTTTTGATAATTGAGCCATATATGTTCCTTCTTTAAATCTACAAATTGGTAAGAGGTTTACCCTCCTACGATATCAGTTTTTACATAAGGTTACTAGGGTGTAAGTTCAGTTTGAGCGATCTTGCCTTAAGGGTAAAGAAATTCTGAGTTTAGACCTCTCAAGAAATATAGAATCAAAAAACTTTTAATGGAAAATTATCTATGGTGAAGAAGCTATTTTTAATTGCTGCCTTATTTTCTCAAGCAGCATTTGCAGGTCAGTACGCTCAGCAGTTAAGTGACTGTGCTTATAACAATCTAAATTCTCAAGATAAAAAGATCCTGACCCAGTGGGCATTTGTTTCGTTAGGAAAAACAAAAGCAGCTAAAGAAGTGACTGTGATTCCGGCTCAAAAAATCAAAGACATTGAAGCAAAGGGCAAGGCTGTCATGACAAGCATCGTAACGGAGAGATGCGGGAAAGAGATGGCTAAAGTAGCTCTTTATGAAACAAAAGACGGTTTTAAAGAGGCTGGGTCTGATTTGGCGTTGAGACTGGCTAAAGACGAGATGGGGAGCAAGCTCGATTCTATTTTCCCGAAAATCACAGATCAAGGCAGTTTGAATGTGATGAAGGCCGGGGAAGTGTTGGACGGCTTCTTTAAAAAGATTAGATAAGTCAGAATTGAGTGCTGTTCTTAAGAGTCAAGCATCCTTGAGACGGCACGGTTAAATTTGAAGGAAATAGAACTCAGATTTAACGTCCAAAAGAAAAGCCCGGACAAAATATTCCGGGCGTTCGTTGTGCTTTAGAAACTATTATTTTTTAGCTTCCGGTGCGGTTTTCTTAATTGTGAAATTGTGGCATTCATTGCACATGAGGACCGGCTTAGACTGATTGGCTTTATGACAATCTTCACAATTCACTTGACCTAAATGGCTCTTATGAGGATTTGGGACAAGGTTTGCAGTTTGCTGACCTAATTTGTCATAGTCACCGTGGCATTGCATGCACTGGTATTTAGTGACATAGCCGTTTTGGCTCTTTGGCCACATGGCTCCATGGGCTTGCTCTAATGTTTTTGCTTCAGCAGCAAAAGTAACAGACATGCAAGAACCGATTGTTAATGCAAGAGCGGCAATAAGAAGTTTTTTCATGTTATTCCTCACGTATTATTTTGCTTGACTTGCTCTCTGAGCCATTTCTTTACCTGCAATTCTTCCGAAAACGGTAGCAGCGCCTAACTGAGCACCGCCAGCGTAGTTATGGAAGAAGATACCGCCTGCAGAGTTGCCAACTGCATAGAGACCAGGGATAGATTTTCCGTCTAAGTTCTGGATTTCAGCCTTGGTATTGATTAACGGACCACCGAAAGTTGCAGTCATACCGCCGTTCAACGGAATAGCGTAGAAAGGTCCTTTTTCGATGAGATGCGGCTTCTTGTAAGTATTAGGTGGTGTAAGTTTGTCGAGTGTGTTGTTCTTGACTGCGTTGTTATAGTCTTCGACGGCTTTTACTATCTTCTTTTCCGGAAGTCCGACTTGTTTAGCAAGAGCTTCAATTGAATCGGCTTTTCCATACGGGCTGTTTAAGCGATCGAATTTTGCAACCACGCCTTCAAGGACGGGGCAGGTTGAGTCAACGATAACCCATGCCTTATTGTCAAGAGTCTTTTGAGCGGTCGTTCTGGCTTTAATAACATAGGTGTTGTTTTCGTCCATGTAACGATCGCCGCTGGTTGTGACTTGAATACCATATCCGCTGTTAAGAACGTCGGCCGGGTTGACGTGAGTTTCTTTAACGATAGGACCGGAGTGGAATTGGTCCATGTTAACGAACTTGGTGTACAAAGGCATTGTCAGGGAAATGTTTTCACCGGTGGTAGATTTCGAACCTCTCAAAACCATGCGGGTTGCCCATCCGCCGATATATTTGTCAACCATTTCGGGGTTAGCGGAGAATCCGCCTGTAGCAATGGCTACACCTCCTTTGGACAAGAATTCTTTTTGACCTTCGGGAGTTTGAATCTTGACGCCGGTGACATTCATCTTGTCATCGTGAAGAAGTTCAATACCTTTGTGCTCGAACTTAACTTCAACGCCATTCTTTTGAGCGGCCGCCAACAGTTTCTTAACCAATTGTGCACCGCCTGTGAGGCCTTCACCGTCTACACGGCAAGTACGGCCGAGACGCGGATAAGGCATGGGACGAATTTTTTTGAATTTAACGCCGATATCCTGTTCCAACCAATCGATATCAGCAGGAATGTGGTCGGTATAGACTCTGTTCAAAGCCGGATCGCCCATTTGTTTGGAAACATCCATCATCATGGCGTAGAAGGCTTCAGCTGTATCTTGAATACCTTGTTCTTTCTGATGGCGGGCACCCCAGCCGCAAACGGAGCCTAAAGCAAAGATAGCGTTGCCGTCAGGACGATCTTTCTTTTCGAATACGACGACTTTTTTGGCTCCGGCTTGTTTTGCTGCAATAGCGGTAACAAGACCGGCAGGACCTGCGCCTAAAATAATGGCGTCATAAACTTCTTTTTCATCTTTCTTTGGTTCAGCTGCTTGGCTTGTGCCGGCAAATGTTGCAAGACCGGCGGCTAAGCTTCCCAAGAAAGAAGTTTTGAGCATACCGCGACGCGAAAATTGCTTGGACATTGAATTCTCCTATTTCCGAAAGAATGTTTTGTTTCTCAAACCAGTAAGCATTTGCTTAAGGATTGTTAAGAATTCTATCCTCGACCCTATAGGATAAATATCCTAGATCATGTTGAGCTCTGTCTATTAACTTGGAAATTCAGAGTTTTGAAACATAGGAATCAGAAAAATAATGAGATTTGGAAGGATTAAGCTTTTCGAGCAATCAATCAGTAGTATTGGCAATATTCAAAAGGAAGGCCTTGGTTACAATCAGAAAAAGAGGATAATTTTCTGAGTAATTGTTTGATGAACGTCTTAAAGCCTTGTATTGCACTTACGGTTTTAGTCCTAAGCAGTGCGGTTTATGCGCTTCCGGAAATAACGGTGGCTTCTTTGCCATGGAGCGAAGACACTTTAGGAGTTAAGGCATTAGACAGTACTCTAAGCTATCTTTCTTCCGAGCTTAAAGGGAAATATGAAATCAAGCATGTTTCTTTACCGGCAGAAGAGCTAAAGAAAGCCGTTACCGAAAACAAAGTTGATTATTTTATTTCCAACTCTCTGTTTTACACTTCAGTCTCGGCGTCTTCCGGAGGTCAAACGGCAGCGAGAATTGCAGTTCTATGGAATCCTCGTACCTCTTCTCCAACTTATGGCGAAGGAGCAACTATTGTTGTCAGAAAAGACTCTAATATCCACAGGCTTTCTGATCTGCAAGAAAAATCTCTCTTCGTTCCAAGTCAAAATGACACTTTTACGTATTTAAGTCTTTTAGGAGAGATTGCCAAAAGTGGCCATCAGCCTCGAGAATTCTTCAAATCTGTTGAGTATGGTGACGGTAAGCATAAAACAGTGATTGAAAAAGTCCTCTCAAAAGAGGCTGATATCGGGGTAGTGAGGACCTGTTATTTAGAAGAGCATCCAAATTACGAAGTGGAGAGCCAACTAAGGGTTGTTAACTTAAAAGATTTTCCTGTCATAAACTGCAAGACCAGTACAGATTTGTATTTGGGAACTATTTTTGCAGCAACAGCAGAGGCTGAACCTTACCTTAACCGTCTGATTTTAAAGACTCTCTTGGAAATGCCCGCGGAGAATGGTTATATCTGGACGGCAGGAGGAAACCTTTCCGCTTCCCATGCTCTTCTGCAAACTTTGAATGCAGAGCAGTACGGCAGTTTGTCTCAAAAATTCTTTTTTCGGAAACTTCAAGAGCATGCAGATGTTTTAATCCTCTTAGCGTTAATTGTTGCCGGGCTGATTAGTCACTCGATCCGATCTAACTACTTGATTGAAAAACGAACAAAAGAATTAAAAGAGATCCAAAAGACTTTCAACGAAACAACCCAGAAATTGAACAATATGCAGAAGGTTGGTTTAATTGGTTTAATGTCCAGCATGATTGGCCATGAACTCAAACAGCCTTTGACCATCATTATGAATTACCTTCAGGGTCTGAAAGTACAGTCAAAGACAGGGAAGCTTGATGCAAAAAATATTCTGACAGCACTTACACAGATTGAGACGCAGACTGTAAGAGCCAACGCAATTATTCAGCGTGTCAGAAGTTATGCGAAGCAGGAAAAGCCTCAAGTTCGGTCGGTTAATTTCAACCAGTTAATTCATAAGGCCGTGACATATTTGAACCAGACGGCCCAACGTCATGTAAAAGTTTCTTTAAAACTTCCTAAGAAAGAAGTTATTGTGCAAGCAGAACCGACGGACTTAGAACTTTCCGTTTATAACTTGTTGAAAAATGCCGCGGATGCTTGTGCCGAAGTTAAAAAGCCGGAAATCACAGTAGAACTAACGGAGGATTCTCGGGTTGAATTAAAGATTTCCGACAATGCTCCGGAGATCGACGAAGAAACTTTTAAAAATTTAGGCACTCTTTTTAAGAGCAGCAAACAGAACGGTCTTGGCCTTGGTCTTGCCATTGTAAAACGGGTAGCGGAGGCAAACGGAGGGCGTTTAGAGTTTCAAAAAGATGAAGCCGGAAGGTTGTTCGTCCTATTAAGTCTTCCAAAATTTGAGGAACGAAATTGATAAGTCCTTTAGCAAAAATAAGAATCATTGACGATGATCCGGCGATGTTGGAATCCTGGAAATTCCTGTTGAATAGTCTGGGATGCGATGTCGTGACCTATAACAGCGCCAAAGAGTTTCTGGAAAAAGACGACCCGAATCCCATGGGCTGTATTTTGCTGGATGTAAGAATGCCGGAGATGAGCGGGCTCGAACTTCAGGAACTGTTAAAAGAAACGAAGATCGAGCTTCCTATTGTGTTTTGTTCCGGCCACGGCACAATCGATATGGCAGTTTTGGCAGTGAGAAAGGGAGCTGTAGATTTTCTTGAAAAGCCGGTAGAAGTTGAGCGGCTGGTAGAGAGCTTGGAAAGGGCTTGTGAAAAAGATGCCCAAAGAGTAGAGGCTCAAACACTCAGTCTGCGTGAAAAGGAAAAGGTAGATTCTTTAACCCAACGAGAAAAAGAAGTGGCCAAGGCTTTGGCTGACGGCTCTTCTAACCGAGCAGCTGGGCTTAAGCTGGGTATTTCAGAAAAAACAGTTCAAATCCATAGGGGTTCCTTGTGCAAAAAACTTGGAATTCGATCTCAGGTTGAAATTTCCAAAGTCGTTGAAAAATATAATTTCTAAAAGAATTTGCTGATCCGAAAATCCTGTTTTTGTAGACAAATGGTAAGTCCTAAGCTATTGAAGTTTTACAAGATTTAATAAGGAAGATAACCACGGTTCGGCCCTCAAAATTAAGATCGCTGACAGGTCTTAGATTTGAACTTTGGAATTGGAGAGGGAGGTAAAGGCCCGGTAGACCAAACTCTTCAGGCTAAGTACCGGTATCAGTTCTAGACGGAAAGCAAATACGCAACACTAACGTCACTCTAGAGAGCATGCCAATTGTATTTTATGGAGTTGCTTCTAAAAATGAGGGGCTGAAAATATTTTTCAGCCCCTCGCGACAATTAATTGAATCTAGATTATGGCAGTTTTGCTAATTGTTCTTTCACAGAGACCAAAGAAGCTTCAAAACCGGCTAATCGGGTTCTTTCTTGTTCAATTACCTGAGCAGGTGCTTTAGCTACGAATCTTTCGTTGGAAAGTTTGCCTTTAGCTTTAGCAATTTCACCTTCAAGACGAGTAATTTCTTTATTCAGGCGAGCTTTTTCAGCTTCAATATCTACTTTAACAATCAGCATAAGGCTGAAGTCATTAACGACAGCGACAGGAGCAGCTGAGCCGACAGGACGAGCCTTATCCAAATCATCTGTGTAGATAACTTCGCTTAATTTGCCTAAGACTTTCAGATAGTTATCTAAGGATTCGGCTCTTGCTCTGGCAGCTCCGTCCTTGCAGCTGATAGCCAACGGAACCTTAGTGGACGGAGAAATCTTCATTTCACCGCGCAAGTTTCTGATGGCATCGATCATTGCTTTGACTTCATTCATAGCAAAGTCGGCCTCGGCATTAACCTGAGAAGCATCGTACTTCGGATATTCCTGAATCATGATGGATGTTTCTTCATCAGCCTTACGGGCGTTGGCAATTACGGAAACTGTCTGCCAAAGTTCTTCAGTGATGAACGGAATAATCGGATGAGCAAGACGCAAAACAGTTTCAAGAACGGTGACCAGAGTATTTCTTGTCGCTCTTTCAATTGCCGGGTTCCCGCTGTTTAACTGAACCTTGGCAAGTTCCA
>UQNA01000074.1 GCA_900542195.1 uncultured Sutterella sp.
CGCATTAATTCAGCAGTTGCACCGGGCTGGTTAGTGGTTTTCAAATTAGCCGTTAACTTAGGATCAAGCAATGTGCGATAAGCGATATCAGCTGAGAATCCCCCGAAAGCTAAAATAACGCCGTCCTTAGCTTTTATCTCAACTGTTTTTCCTGAGTCCTCTTTTCCGAATTTGTATCCTTGACGTGCCGTAACGCCAATGACTCGGCCGTCTTTATTCTTATCGAGAGAAATTACTTTAACGCCCGTGAAAACGGGAACGCCAAGTTCTTTTAGTTTAGCCATAAAAGGAATCAAAATTCCTTGACCTGTTCCTTCCTTAGTGATCAAGCAGCGTCTTGCGGAATGGCCGCCTTTACCTGTCAAATCAGTGCGCCAAACCACGCCTTGTTTTTTCGTCCACTCAAAAGTTGGAGCTGCCAATTCAGTAACGACTTTAATATGGTCCGGATCGCCTAATCCCAGGCCAATTCTCTTCATATCGGCGGCAAGTTTTGCCGGAGAGTCTTCAATGCCTTGTTCTTTTTGGACTGACGAACCTGGGATGGCCATCATACCGCCGGAACGTGAAGAGTTTCCTCCGGCTACCTGCATTTTTTCCAAAACAGCTACCTTGGCACCGTTTTCGGCAGCAGAAATTGCAGCAGCTAATCCGGCGAAACCGGAACCGATGACAATAACATCGTACTCAGGCGCAATGGTTTGCGGTGCGGCCCAAATTAATGACGGCACACCGGCGCATACAGCTCCGGTAACCATCACTTGAAGCATGTTTCTGCGGAATAATTTCATTTACTTCTCCATATGGTTAGTCTAATTTTTGTCTTGGTGAATCATATGGATTCTAGGTTCTGTGTTACTGGATGTAAACAGAAATTGTTGCTTCTTTAATAATCGTGTTGATAAATTTTCTAAGAACAAAAAACATTGTCTGCACAAAAAACTCCGGTGCTTTTGTTCCGGCACCGGAGGAAGAAATAAACAACAGGTATGAATGCAGACTATCTAGCTAAAACCGCTTCTCCGGTTCCCCTCTCATCGTTATTTGCCGCCATTCTCAAACCTACGACTACAGCAGCAATTAAAGCTACGCATACTGCAATACAAACAGAGGCATAAGCGGGATTAGAGGAAAATCGACCTACTTGATAAACGAGAGTTGCTGAACAGTATCCAAGCACTGTCGTCCAACCTGCGGCGAACAAGGCCCATTTGCTTCCAACTTCTCTGTAAACAGCGCCCATAGCTGCGCCGCAAGGTAAGTAAAGAAGAACCATCAACAAGTACGCAAAGGCGCCAAGCTCACCGTCATAAAGTTTATTCATAGCCTGGATAGTACCGGCAGCAACTTCTTGTTCTTCAGCTTGTTTTTCAACGTCCGATAAATCACTGTCTACCGAAATACCTAGCGGATCTGTAAAGAATGCTCCGATATCACCGAAACCTTCACCAATACTGGCTACGGCTTCATTTAAGGAGTTCATAAAGTTAAATCCTCCTTCTTCTTCAGCAGCTTCAGCCTTTTCCTCAATTGCAGCCGCCGGTGCCCCTTCAGCTGCAGTTTCTTCATCTTTGCCGCCCATACCGCTGTATAAGGAATCCAAAGTTCCGACAACCGCCTCTTTAGCCAAGATGCCTGTAAAGATCCCCACAGCAGCAGGCCAGTTTTCCTCAGATACGCCCATCGGTTTGAATACCGGGACGATTGTCTTACCGATTTGAGAAAGAACACTCTTATCCGAGTCTTCATTACCGAAAGAGCCGTCTGTACCTAAAGAGTTAAGGAAGCAAAGAACAGCGACCAACACCACAATGACTTTACCGGCACGGAAAATAAAGCCTTTTAATCTATCCCATGTCCTAAGAATGATGTTTTTGAAAGTCGGCAAATGATAGGGAGGGATTTCCATCACAAAAGCACTGGTCTCACCCTGTAAAACAGCCTTCTTCAGCATAAAGCCAGTGGCAATAGCAGCCAAAATACCAATGAGATAAAGACCGAATACAAGGTTTTGTCCGTTCATCGGCCAGAAAGCCGTTGCAAATAAAACGTAGACCGGCAAACGGGCACCGCAGCTCATAAACGGAGCCATCAAAACAGTTGTTATGCGATCTTTCTTCTTTTCCATCGTACGAGTTGCCATAATGGCCGGAACCCCACAGCCAAAACCAATAATCAACGGAACAAACGCTTTGCCAGGCAAACCGAGAGCACGCATAAGTCTATCCATCACGAAAGCAGCACGGGCCATGTAGCCGGAGTCTTCTAAGAAGGACAGAGCTAAAAACAAACAGAAAATAACAGGAATAAATGTGGCTACACATTGAATACCACCCCCGATACCATCAGCCAAAATGGTCTTAAGCCATTCCGGAGTACCTATAGAGGTCAGCAGTTCTCCGAATCCGTCGATAAATATGGCGCCGAATAAAATGTCGAAGAAATCAATGAAAGCGGAACCTACATTAATTGAGAAAATGAACATCAAATACATGACGCCCAAGAAAATCGGGACACCAAGCCAACGATGCAGCACAACCTTGTCGATTTTATCGGTCAAAGTTTGGGTAGCCTCGCCCTTTCTGGTGATACAGTCATGAGCAACTCTTCCTACGAAAGAATAGCGCACATCGGCCATAACCATATCAACGTCGCCGTCATATTTTTCATTTAAAGCATTGGCTTTAAATTCAACGCCGGCAAAATTCTTATCCGGGAAAACTTTGAAAAGCTCTTTGTCTCCTTCCAGGATTTGTTCAGCGACCCAGTAAGCTCTTGAGATACCCTGTCGATTCAAATCTTGACCGATGGACAGGATTTCTTCATTGATATCTTGTGGAAAGACGATAGGATTCTTAGGAACGGCTTTTTTAACTAGCTGCTCTTCAATACATTTCTTAAGGTTCTCAATTCCTTTCTCTTTAGAGGCTATAAGCCCGACTACCGGACAATCAAGTTCTTTTGATAATTTTTCTAAATCAATCGAAATCCCATGATGTTTAGCGGCGTCAAGCATATTGACGGCAACAACCATCGGAACTTGCATTTCGATGAGCTGCGCTGTCAGATAAAGATTTCGTTCGAGATTGGAAGCATCGACGATATTGACGATAAGTTCTGCTTCATCTTCAAGAATATAGTTTCTGGCTACTCGTTCATCCTCGCTGGAAGAGGCACTGGGTTGAATGGAGTAAATGCCGGGCAAATCAACCAACGCGATATCTTTGTTCTCCAGAGAGAAATGCCCTACCTTCTTTTCAACGGTAACCCCAGGCCAATTTCCCACGGATTGATGAGAACCCGTCAATGCATTAAAGAGAGTCGTTTTTCCGCAGTTGGGATTTCCAACAACGGCAATAGTAGATTTAGCTGTCATTTTTTTACTTAGAGAGGTTCAACATCAAGGATTTCGATTTCCGCTTTTCTAACACTGATAAAAGAATTACGAAGTTTGATTTCAATCGGGTCCCCAAGAGGAGCGATACGTGTGACTTCGAATTCCGTATTGGGAAGGACCCCCAAAGAGAAAAGTTTCTTTCTGTATTCTGAATTTCCCGGCAAAAAGCCTTTAATAACGCCTTTTTGGCCCGGCTTCATGTCTCTTAACTGCATATTCTTCTTCCTGTTTAAGAGGTTTGGAGTACTTTTATTTCAGCTGCGATTTCCCGATTGATAGCAATTCTTGCGTCACCTACAGCCACTAAAAGCGGTCCCTCTTCAACTGAAGCGATGATGGATGCAATCGACCCGCGGTACAGTCCGAGATCTCTGAGTCTTCTGACCTCTTCGTCTGGGACAGCGCCGAATTTTGCTACACGGCATTTAACATTTAACGGCAACCCGCTTAAGCGGAAGGAATTTGAAGCTGACATAAAGTATTAAATGAAAATGAAAACGAAAATTATTTATAAAAATATTACTCCAAGTAAACATTAATGAAAATTATTCTCATTAGTGTTTACATTATTTTTAAGTATTAAATGCACTGCTCATATACCAAAATGCTGGAAGTCTTGATCGATGCAAGCGCTTGATTTTATTCACCCATCACGTAAAAAGGTGTTGTTAAAAATCTGCAGAAATCCTTAATAAGCGACATTTTTAAAATATAATGCTAATCATTCTCATTTATTTTTTTGGAGCAGTAATGAATTTTGTTAAGACCTCTTTAGCCGTCGCCCTTCTCTCTTTGGGCTCTTTGGCGGCTGCTGAATCTCAGATTACTTTGTACGGTACCGTAGATGGGGCAGTTGTAGTCAACAAAGCAAAAGGTGCAGACACAACAGTTTCCATGGAAGACGGTATCGCAGGAGGAAGCGTTTGGGGTTTGGAGGGAACCGAAGATTTAGGTAACGGATACTCGGTAGGATTCCTTCTTGAAAACGGTTTTTCTATGGACAGCGGGGAAGCCGGCGAAGAAGGCAAGAGTTGGAGCAAACAAGCCACTCTTTCCGTTTCCGGAGGATTCGGTGAGTTAGCTTTCGGCAGGATGGGAGGTCTTGCTTCTTATGAAGGCAGTTATTCCATCTGGGATGCCTCCCCAATCGGAACCGATTATCTTCAGGCAGGTTTGGGCAATGTGTTTGTCACCGGACAAATCAACAATAACAGCGTCGTCTATGTTTCTCCGGAATTCGGCGGCTTTAAACTTAACGTCCAATACTCTAACGGTACTGAAGCTGATGATAAGAAGTGGTCCTTAAACGACCACTACTACGGTCTCGGTCTTACTTATGAACTCGGCAATCTTTCTTTAGCCGGTATCGTTGAAAGATACGACTACAAGTCATTTAGAGATGAAGACACTAAGGCTTCTATGATTTACAGTCTTAGCGCAAGTTATGACTTTGAAGTCGCCAAAGTCTTCATCGGCTATCAGTATGCCAGCCGCTTCCACACAGTTGATCAGCTTGAAGACGCCTTTGTCGGCGGAAAAGGCATGAACCAAAATGCCTTTACTTTAGGTACTGAAATCCCTGCAGCCGGCGGAACGCTGAAGTTGGCCGCCAACTATGGTTTCGGAAAAGTGAAATCTGCAGACCAAGTCACTTTCGGTGATAACAAAGTTAATCTCAACAAAGACAAGTTCAACAGGTTCACAGTCGGGGCAGCCTACGAATATCCGCTTTCCAAACGCACTTTCGTTTACGGATGGGGCGCCTATGCTACTGCCGGAAAACTTTTTAAGGAAAAAGCCGTTGAAGGTAACTTCAAGTCCTGGAGTGTTGGTTTAGGTTTGCACCACAATTTCTAACCAAGACTGTGAGCATATTCAAAGGCCGGATTCCCCGGCCTTTGCTGTGTATTAAGAAAAAGTATGCACTGCTGAATAAACAACTCCTCGAATGCCTTATCTTAAGAGTTGTTTCTTATACCTAAGCGTATGAGCGGCAGAGGCAGCTGTAAATATCCACCCAGCCAAGGAGTGCAGTTTCCAGAGCTTTAGGCTCAGGCCCAAAAGACAGAGGGGTCCGGCAAGAGCCATCGTTTGATTTTCGACCTTTCTCATTGCCCTATAAGCAGAAAGTTTCTGTTGCTTCGCAGACTTTGCTTTTGTTGCGGACTTCGTTCCTGCAGAATCTGCCTGAGATTCCAAGGTGGAATTAAGAATCTCTTCAAAACGAGATTCATCAAAAAATGCCGGCTCAAAATTTACTAATAAAGACCTGGTTATTTTATTCAGCTTGAGATTCTCAACACCCTTGACCTGCTTTAAAGCCTCAAAAAGCTCTGCACTGTCAACGAGCTTCAAACTTTCTGAGCGAATCCTCAATCGGCCTTCGGTAATTGATTCCGGGAAACGGAGTTTGAAATCAAATATTCCTCCGCACGCATTATGGGACATGGAGCTTCTACCGTTTCCAAGTTATCGATTTCTTTGAATGCTCTGGATGGAGCAAATAAGAAGAGAACTCCACTTAAACAAACGCCTCAGAAAATTCTGAGGCGCTGTCAGGAAAAATTCTTTGAATTACTTTTTACCGAGTAAAGAACCTAATACTCCGCGGATAATTTGATTGCTTGCTTGTCTAACCACGGATTTCGCCATATTCTCAACAACTCCGGGCCTGTGGCCTCCTCTAGGACCGGTAGATCCAAACATGATATCTTTCAGAGAGGAAAGAAGAGCATCTCCTATTCCCGGTTCTTCCTCTTCCTGGACAGCTACTCCACCGGCCGTTCCTTTTGCATCCTTTTGAGAGGGCTGTTGAGAACGAGCCTGGAGCACTTCATACGCACTTTCTCTGTCGATTGGCTTGTCATAAACCCCAGCAACAATAGAAGATGCCATTAATTGCTTACGTTCTGCCTCCGTGATTGGTCCTATCTGACTTCCCGGGCAGCCAACCCAAATTCTTTCTGTGACACCGGGGATGCCGCCCTCCTGAAGGAAGGAGACTAATGCTTCACCTACTCCTAACTCTGTAATTGCTTTGCCGATGTCTACCTTCGGATTGGGTCGCATCGTTTCAGCCGCAACCTTGACGGCCTTTTGATCTCTTGGAGTGAAAGCTCGAAGAGCGTGCTGGACGCGATTTCCTAATTGTCCGAGCACAGAATCAGGAATATCAAGCGGATTTTGTGTAATGAAATAAACACCGACGCCTTTAGAACGAATTAAGCGGACAACTTGTTCGATCTTGTCCAGTAAAACTTTCGGAGCATCCTTGAAGAGGATATGAGCTTCATCAAAAAAGAATACGAGCTTCGGTTTTTCTAAATCTCCGACTTCCGGAAGATTTTCATAAAGCTCACTCAAAATCCACAAAAGAAATGTTGAATAAAGCTTCGGAGCCTGCATCAATTTATCCGCAGCCAAAATATTGACAACCCCTTGTCCACCGACAGTCTGGAGAAGGTCTTGGATATTGAGCATTGGTTCGCCAAAAAATTTATCAGCACCCTGGCTCTCCAGAGCTAACAAACCTCTCTGAATTGCACCAATGGAGGCCGGAGAGATATTTCCATATTTTTGTCTGAACTCTGAGGCGTGTTCGCCAACAAATTGAAGCATGGATCTCAAATCCTTCAGATCCAAAAGGAGCAGTCCGTTGTCATCCGCAATAGCAAAAACCGCATTTAAGACACCCTCTTGCGTGTCGTTCAATTGCAGGAGTCGAGATAAAAGCAGAGGCCCCATATCGCTGATGGTGGCTCGGACCGGATGGCCCTGCTCCCCGAATACATCCCAAAAGGTTACCGGACAGCCTTTCCACTCCGGCTCCTGCAGTTTTTTCTTGGTTATTCTTTCTTTTAGTTTTTCGGAAGGAACTGCAGCTTTTGCTAAACCGGAAAGATCTCCTTTGATATCAGCCAAGAAAGCCGGTACACCGATACGTGAAAAATCTTCAGCTAGCTTTTGCAAAGAAACTGTTTTACCGGTACCCGTTGCTCCGGAAATACAGCCGTGGCGATTAGCTAAACCGGGCTCCATTGTTGAGGATGCAGATGAATCGACAGCATCAATTGGAGCACCAAAATACAGAGGCTCAACCATTATTTTCTCCTAGTTGTTTTAAAGCATTATAGAGCCGCTGCACCTGAGCCTTCATACTATTTGAGCCTGTGAATGCCTGAATTGCCTTCATCTGATCTCGCAAGTATTAGGGTTATATCCATCCGAGATATTATTTTCTTTTTTGTAAGAATTTTAAAATTAGAAATAATTAGTATCATTTGGTACTAATGAGGTTTTTATGGATAGTCATCAATACAAAGAGATTTTAAAAAACAGATTAAGAAGTTCATTCGATATTTTGGAGCCGCCTAAGCCTTTAAGTAACTACTCGGATCTTTGGGCGGTACACAATAGATTGAATGAGAAATACTTTCTTTCTAAGAAAATTTCCTTGTATTCGATGAACAATGATGAATATGTGAGTCTTAAGCTAGTAAGCAACCAGCTTACAGCCGAATTCTTAGATGAATGCCAAAAAGCATTTTCCGACTACATTTCATCGATGAGAGTTGCTGAAGGGCATATGTCTTCTCTCTTTAATTTGGTTTTACTGACTGAATCAGGAGTTGAAGATAAAGCTCTGAATAACCTTTCTAAGCATAAGTTCCACAAGGACTTTTGCTTCACCTTAAAAGGCTGGGCAGACCTTGCAGTTTTTGTCGTCGATCTGAAAGATCAGAAAGTCTTTTCCAATCCGAAAGGTAGTAATTCAACGGCTAATTTTCAAATTTTTTAGGAATACTTTTCTAATATGAACGGACTTGCTTTATTGCTTGGTGCGACAGTTATATTTATTGCCGCCTACATCGTATACGGTTCTTGGTTAGCCAAGAAATGGGGTGTAGATCCTTCCAGACCTACCCCAGCTTATACGCAAAAGGATGGTATCGACTACCTTCCGACAAAACCTGCTGTACTTCTCGGTCACCATTTCTCATCCATTGCGGGTGCCGGTCCGATTGTCGGCCCAATTTCAGCTGCAGTCTTCGGATGGATTCCAGTTTCTCTGTGGATTATTGTCGGAAGTATATTCTTCGGCGGTGTTCACGACTACGGTTCAATGGTTGCATCTATTCGACATAAAGGTCAAAGTATTGGCCAGATCATTGAATCTAACGTAGGCAGAAGAGCCAAGTTGCTATTTGCAATTTTTGCGTGGGTAACTCTCCTTGTGGTTGTGGCAGCTTTTGCCAATATTGTGGCTTCAACATTTGTGGCCAACCCAGGAGCCGGAACCGCTTCTCTTCTCTTCATTGTTCTTGCCGTTGGTTTCGGTTATGCGGTCTATCGTTCCGGCATTCCGCTTCTTATCGGTACCATCTTCGGAATTATCGGTATGGCGGTGTCCTTCTGGCTCGGACACATCTTCCCCCTTGCTCTTAGCAAAGAAGTTTGGCTGTTGATTTTGTTAGCCTATGTATTCGTGGCTTCTATTGCTCCCGTATGGATTCTGCTTCAACCAAGAGACTACCTCAACTCCTTCCTCCTCTACGCAATGATGATTACTGCTTTCCTGGGCATTATTTTCTACCAGCCGACAATGGAAATCGCAGGATTCGTTGGTTTCGATCTCGGAGGCGGACAATGGCTGTTCCCTGTTTTATTCGTTACCGTTGCCTGCGGTGCCATCTCCGGATTCCACTCCTTAGTTTCTTCCGGAACCAGCTCAAAGCAGCTTGACAATGAACGCAACGCCAAACTTATCGGTTACGGTTCGATGCTGATTGAAGGCCTTTTAGCTATCTGCGCCATTATCTCCGTTGCATACGTAGCTGCAGACAAGCTTCCGGCGTTGCTGAAACAAGGAGGACCGGTTAATGCCTTCGCCCAAGGAACGGCAACATTCATGACATCTTTAGGCTTAGATTTCTCTCTTTCTAAAGAATTCGTTGCATTAACTATCTCCGCTTTTGCTTTAACAACTCTTGATACTGCAACTCGTTTGGGAAGATTCATTTTCCAAGAGATGATTGCCCCTCAAGCTGAAAGCAATAAAGAAGTTAAGCCCAACTCCGTCAGAGAAGCCTTAAGCAACCGTTATGTTGCAACCCTGATTACCATTGCTGCCGCCTGGTACATGGCTTCCGGCTCCTATCTGACTATTTGGCCGATTTTCGGTACTGCAAACCAGATGCTGGCTGCCCTCGCCTTGTTGGCAATTACCGCTTGGCTCAAGAAAGAAGGTAGAGATACATACATGATCACAATTCCAATGTATTTCATGTTCGCCGTGACTTTCACTTCTCTTGGACAACTGATCTATTCCAACTTAGGCAAAAACTGGCTAATCGTCGGTGTATCTGCTCTTCTGACTGTTCTTTCTCTCGCCCTGGCAGTTGAAGCATTCCGTGTTTTCAGTGATGACAAGAAAGAAGCTTCCCAGGCAGAAGGCCTTCAAAGCCAAAGCCAGGAATAACTTAATTCTTACATAGAGAAGAATGGTAAAAGAACCTTCTTCTCTATACAGTGATAGACGCCTCCTTTAGAGGCGTTTATTTTTGATTAATAAAGCTGAAAGAGCCGGAGAGGTCACTCATAGAAGTGAAATCAGCCGAATTTAGCCATATAAAAGAGAATAAATAATTTGGGCGATGCCAAAGGATGGACGCCGAGGAAGGATTAGTTATAAGAATCCTTCTAGAGTCGCCGAAAAAATTAATTTGGCATTGTTCTAAAGTTCTCACAAAATTCGAAATTTTTTTCCAGCCGCTTGGATAGAAAAATTATGTTAGATCGCTAGAACAATTTGTGATGGTTATTGTGACGGCGGATGAAATTTCTATGTTTGAGTTTGAATCCGGGAAAGAATTCAAAGATTCAAAAATGAGAAAAGTCTGAGAACCATTTTACGATTCTCAGACTTTGTTTTATGGCGCGCCAGGCAGGATTCGAACCCACGACCCCTTGGTTCGTAGCCAAGTACTC
>UQNA01000075.1 GCA_900542195.1 uncultured Sutterella sp.
CGTGCTGGTTCGAGTCCAGTCGTGGGCACCAAAGATTTCGTCTTGAGAAGGGATTCGGAAAACCCGAGTCCCTTTTCTATTTCTTCTTTAAATTATCTTTTCCGATATTTCGTACGCAAATTAGCGCCCCGATTTGACCATTGACGCTCTTGACGTTTACAAATTATTTTCTCCACTTTCGTAAAAATTACTTTCAACTGTAACCAAAATCTGTTACTGTTACGCGCTTATTTTGTTTTCATTCAAGCGATAACAGAAACTTCCATAGAATTCTGTACAATATCCTGTTACAAATTATCTTTAAACTTTTCGACACTTGGTATAAGGCTTTTCGGTACCACAAATGAATTTTAAGAGTAGGTTAGGCACCATTATTTTTAGCGTATTGATAGGAAGTTCTCTTTGCGCCTCTCCCGCCTTTTCAGCTACGTCTTCTTGCGAAAACCAACTGGCAGTTGCTCGTGATTTAGTTATCAAAACAAACTTTGATCGCCGAACCGAAGTCGTTGAAATAATTCCTGCCTGTGTTAACGGAAAACTAGTCTTAAACGGAAAAACATCAGCCGAAGGAGTTTTGAGAAGCATTCTCGACGAGCTCCTTCAAAAAAATATTAATTTCACAGATCAGGTTGTCATTCTTCCCGTAGAAGATGAAATTATTGAAAAGAGCTGGGGTTTAATAAATGTGCCTGTTGCTTCGATGCACGCTCAACCCAAATTTGCTTCGGCTTTGGTTACTCAAGCCGTTTTAGGTACTCCTATTAGAAAAATCCAATCCCGCGGTGCTTGGGTACAAGTTCAAACCCCGGACGGCTATATGGGCTGGCTTCACAAAAAACAATTTAAATCTTTGAGCACTAGCGGACTGAGCAAATGGAATAGTTCGGACCTAGTCATTGTTACTAATCTGCATCTTGAGCTCAACGGAGTCAATAACGCTAAGAAGATGTTCCTCCCTGCAGGCTCTATTCTGAAGAGAATCTCAGAAAGTAAAAACACCGTTACTGTTGCTCTCCCCTCCGGGATGATGGGAACGGTGAACAAAGAAGGAATTCAGAACTTTCATCAATGGGCCGCTGAAAAAGCGAAAGAAATTAATGAAGATCCGACCAAATTTATGGACAATGTTTTAAAGACTGCTGAAAGTCTTTTAGGCACTCCATATATGTGGGGAGGAAATACGGCTTCGGGCTTGGACTGCTCAGGCTTCATTAATACTATTTTCCGCTTGAACGGATTAATACTTCCCCGGGACAGCGACCAGCTCACCAATCTCAAAGGAAAAGTTAAAAGAAACCAAGCGTTTAAGAGATACGAGCTCCTGTTCTTCGGTAAAGAAGAAAATGGCGTAGCAGAAATCCAGCACGTTGCCATTGCCAAAAACTCCAATGAGTTTCTCCATGCTCTGGGAGATGTGCACGAGACTAGTTTTGAAAAGGATTCTGCCAACTTTGAACAATACGAGAAAGATAGATTCATGTTCTCGATGGAGTTGCCTGAAAAGTTAACGGACGGTACATGCTCGACAACTTTCAAAGACAATCCCTTCTTTGCAAAAGTTCCGAGAACCTTGCGCTATTGCATGCCGATTGATCTTTCTTTCCAGCGCCAGCCGAGCAGAAATTATTAAATTTAAGAACAAAGGATGCTAAGAGGAAGAGCCGCGAATCGCGGCTCTTCTCATTTATCGGTTTAGGCTTTCTGTAAGTTCAGATGTTTGGCGATTTCTTCCTGAGAATCGTAAATCTTTTCGCCCTTGGCCGGAGAAAGCTTCTTATAAGAACCGTCGGAAAGCAAGACCCATGCATGGATATTGTCTTTAAGCTGCGGTTCAATAATCTGCTTCATCACATTAGTGCGAAGAACAGGATCCAGAATCGGAGTCAGAACTTCTATACGGCCTGATAAGTTACGTGTCATCATATCAGCACTGCCGAAGTAAACTTCAGGCTTGCCGCCATTATGGAAGTAATACACGCGGGCATGCTCCAATAAACGTCCGACGATGGAACGAACACTGAGAGTTTCGGAAACTCCGGGGATTCCCGGACGCAAACCGCAAATACCGCGGACGATGCACTCAACCTTCACTCCGGCTCTGCAGGCCTCGTAGATTTCCTTCATCATCTCAGCATCCACTAACTGGTTGCATTTGATAATGATGTGGCCGTTACCTTCCTTTTTATGAATGGCAACTTCGCGGCGGATGTGCTCGACGAGTTTGCCTCTCAAGGTGTTAGGAGAAACCAAAAGTTCACGGTAATGCTTGACTCGGCCATAGCCGGTCATTACGTTGAACAAATCTTGGATATCGTCGCAGATAGCCCTGTTTGCAGTAAACAAACCGAGGTCCGTATAAATCTTTGCGGAAGCAGAGTTGTAGTTACCGGATCCAATGTGAGCGTATCTAACCAAGGATCCGTGCTCACGTCTGATGACAAAGCATAATTTTGCGTGAATCTTCAGGCCGGCAAAACCGTATACAACGTTGACACCGTTGCGTTCCATTTCTTCGGCCCAGTTCATGTTCTGCTCTTCGTCAAAGCGTGCTTTCAATTCGACCACAGCTGTAACCTGTTTTCCTCTTCTGCGGGCCTCGAGCAGCCATTTAGCCACTGGAGAATCACTGCCGCAGCGATAAAGGGTTTGTTTAATAGCTACGACGTTCGGATCCAAAGCTGCTTGGCGAAGGAATTCTAAAACGCAATTAAAAGAATCGTATGGGTGGTAGACCATTAAATCTTTCTTGCGGATTTCCGTGAAGCAGTTTCTATCCGGTTCGAATTCTTTCGGTGTTCTCGGATGAGTTTCAGGATACTTCAAACCCGGACGGTCGATGCGCATCAGTCTTCCAAAGTCTGAGAAGCCAAGTGGAATGCTGTAGCGGTAAATTTGAACCTGAATCAAATCCAAGTGGTCAACAAGGAAGTCTTGGAGCCGCTGAGGCATGCCGCGTTCGATTTCCAAGCGAACAACGGAACCGAATCTTCTTTGTTCCACATAATCTCTAACGGCAGCTAACAAATCGTCTGCTTCGTCTTCTTCGATTTCCCCGTCAGTATTGCGAGTAATTCTGAATAAGCCGGAGGTAATTACACGATAGCCCGGGAACAGAGTCTCGAGTCTGTTAGCGATGAGATCTTCGGAAAGAATCAGAACACCCTCGCTGACTGTGACTCCCAAGTTTGGTGTAACTGTTGAATCTTTGTTAGAAACAAAGAGGAAACGGGGAACGTTGTTCGGACACTTGACACGTGCGTAACGGACTTTTCCTTCCTTGCCGATTTCTTCAAGCTCGATCACAAAGTTCAAGCTGGTATTGGAAATCATCGGAAATGGACGGCCAGCGTCCACGCCCTGCGGAGTCAAAACAGGGAAAATGTCTTCGTCGTAGTAACGGTTCAGATTTTCTTGCTGTTCTTTTGTTAAATCTTCATACTTCGCAATAACAATATCTTTCTTTGCAAGAGCGGGTTTTAACTGGTCAAGCCACAAATCTTCGGCCTGATCGACGATTTCTAAAACCTTTCTTCTAATTTCAGAAAGCTGTTTTGCCGGAGAAAGCTTATCCGGACCGGTCGGCTCGGCTCCGCTTCTTGCCTGCTTCTGCAAGTTCATAACACGGACCATGTAGAACTCGTCCAAGTTATTAAAGAAGATTGACAGGAACAGCACTCTATTCAACAGAGGAATTGCCGGATCCATGGCAGTTTCCAGAACTTTTCTGTCGAATTCAATCCAGCTGAGTTCACGGTTGGTATAGAGAGCAGGATCATCGAGTGAAATATGCTTAGGAGCCGGCAACTCCTGAATTGCTTCAGCAACCGGTTTCTTTGCACTAGTACTAGCCCGTCTTGGAGTTCTAGCAGCAGGAGTTTTTGCTGCAGCTGCCTTGGGAGCTGCTGGTTTCTTGACTGCCGTAGTTCTTACACGCGGTTTTCTTGCAGGTTTAGCTGCAGGCTGCTCAGCCTTTGGTGTTTCCTGGACTGGTGTCTCAGTTTTAGTTTGCTCTGGAAGTTGAGTTGTTTCGGTTACTGTGGTCTCTGATTTGTTGGCGGCCATAAAATTGACATCCTCGTTGTAACATAGCGGGCAAAAAGATGAAGTTTTTCTCGGAATAAAAGAGTGTTAAACCACATTCCTCCCCGGTAGCATTAAATTTTTAGGATATTTTAATGTTAGCAAATAGTTATTATACATCACCCCTCAAATACTCGTGCTAACATCTTTCACTGTTAGTTTGATAGGAAAAACCCTATCTGTCAATAAGTTAGCTATTCTCAGCCACGATTCTTTAATGCAAACGACACTTTTATAAGTAACAGCCCTAACAGAGAACAAACAACGCCGTAAATAGTATCAATGAGACGCCACGAAATCATGTAGCCGTCACCTCCATAGGCGAGGAGAAGCCAATCCAGCGCAAAGAGAATAAAGGCCGTTATTGCCGTATTAGCAAAGAGATAATTCGTGGGAAGAAACACAGGAATTAGCATCCCGGACAAAACTATCAAAATTCCCAAGAAAGCATAGTGATTGGCATAAGGAAAGATGAATACAACTAAAAGATAGCCTAATAAAGTTCCGAAAATTCTTTGATAGCTTCTCTTAAACCCCATAGATACTCGAGTGTTAAGCAAATATATAACACTCATACCGACCCATGCCGGTTGCATAAAATGAAAGAGTTGGGCCGACCACAAAGAAAACACCACGATAACTGCAGAAATAACAGCAAAAAAGAGGGGATTTCTGGTACCTCCTATAAACTCTTTGAGCTGGTCCATTGGCCTGCGTCCAAGATTGTCAGCACGCCAGAGATAATGGTCAATAATTATTACCACACCGGAAAGAGCAAAGCCTGCAGAGTACCCGATGACAGCGCTTTCAGTCGGAGTAAAGTCAAAAAGAGAAATTAATAAAAAGATTAGAGAGTACTTGCCTAACAGCCACCAAAACTGCTCCACAAAAGGTAACAAAGCTGAACCGAACACACAGAGTCCTAAAATCAGCCATTTGCCGTGAGGTAAGTCTTTGAGCACGTAACCGAGCCATGCTGAAAACATGACGCAGAGGAAGGTCAAAAGAAGTCCGAGTAAACGAGAAGATAAAGAATTCTTATCGTCTGACAAAAGCGCCATGAAACAAGCCAAACAGGCAAAGCCCCCGACTTTCTCATCATGAAATACAAAAGACAATGAAAGAGCAGCCGACAAAGCGACAAAGAACCGCAAAGCGGCCATTGCTAAGGCTTTCTTTGAAGGTTTAGGAGGCTTCCTGCTCAAGAAGGAATCTTGGGTGCCTGCTGGAACATTGCTTGGTTGAGACATCCGCTAGCTCCTCTTCTTCGGGCGCTACTGTAAGAAGATAGTATTTGTCAGCAGAAAATGCTTGCTGTGTCGGTCACGCGTCCTCAAAGCCTGGAATACGGGAGATTGCAGGCCTTGAAATAAGTCCAATCAATTAACCGCCGGTTACAGGAGGGAAGAAAGCAATTTCATCTCCATCTTTAACATGATGACGATCGGTTGCCATTTCCTGATTTACCGAGCATCTTAAGCGAGGCATTTTTTCAAAAGCCTCTTTAAGAAGAGGATCTTTTTCAGAAAGATAATTCTTCAATCTTTCGACCGTTGTGATATCGGCCGGAAGATCAATCTCGTCTTGTCCTCTGAGCATATGCTCTCTAAGGGAAGCAAAATACAAAACCTTTACGCTCATTTATTCATCCTTATGTCCGCATAAGGGACATTCGTCAGACTGACCGTATCTGAACTCTTGCCACTGCATTGTTCTCGCATCCAACATCAAAAGTCTGCCGGTCAGCACTTTTCCAAATTCACCAACAATTTTAAGGGCCTCAGCAGCCTGCATGCATCCAAGTATTCCCACTAAAGGCGCAAATACTCCTTTCGTAGAAGCCTTTTCATCTTTTCCTTCGTGATTGGGAAATAGACAGGCGTAACAGGGAGAATTTTCCTGGCGGAAATCCAGAACGGTTATCTGCCCGTCAAAGGCCACTGCCCCTGCCGTCACAAGCGGTTTCTTCTCGGCTTTGCATACTTCGTTCAAAAGATAACGAGAGTCCGTGTTATCAGTACAGTCCAGAACAACGTCATGTTCTCTAACCAAATTTGACAGCAGCTCTCTTCCCGGCCGAATCATTAAAGGCACTACTCTCACATCCGGATTCATTTCTTGAAGAGTCACCTTGGCGCTAAGGACTTTAGGCAGCCCGAGGGTGGACATTCTATGGATAACTTGCCGCTGAAGATTCGTTAAATCAACGGTGTCTTCATCCACAATCGTGAGCTTTCCGACACCTGCACTGGCAAGATACATAGCAGCCGGAGATCCTAAACCGCCTGCTCCGATAACCAAAACTCTTGACAATCTGATTTTTTGATTTCCCTCGACTCCAACTTCTTTTAAAAGTTCATGTCGAGAGTATCGATTTTGCATTTCCATCAACACGTTTCCTAAAGCGTAAACAATAATTATTTTCTCCGTTAATCTCCCATATTACCTAGGGATTTCACGCAAAAACGAAGTTATTCTGAGAATCTTGCTCAGTTCCTCCTCGGTTTGTGAGATCATGGAGAGTGGAACTATTTAGTCATGATCCTAGGAGATTTTTGATGTTTTTAAAGAAAGCACTGCTTGCTTCTTGCGCTGTCTTAGCTTTTGCCGCCTCCGGCGCATTTGCAGCCGAACAATATATTGTTGGTACAGGAGCAACATATCGTCCGTTTGAATACGAAACACCTCAGAAGGAATTAGTCGGATTTGACGTTGACTTAATGCGCGCCATTGCCAAAGCCGAAGGTTTTGAAGTTAAGTTTATCAACACTCCGTGGGAAGGCATTTTTGCCACTGTTGACAAAGGCGACCGCGACATCATCATGTCCGGTATCACTATTACCGATAAGAGAAAAGAAGCCGTTGACTTCTCTAAACCTTACTTCTTGGCTCACCAGCTGATCCTTACTCAGAAAGACACCAAGATTGAAAAACTCGGCGACTTGAAGAAAGGCAACGTAGCTGTTGTTAACGGTTCTGCCGGCGACATTGCCGCCAGCACAGAATTCGGTAAAGCTTCCACAAGAATCCGTCGTTTCGACAACACTCCTTTGGCTCTTGAAGAATTGAACCAAGGCGGTGTAGCAGCCGTTATCGGTGACGTCGGTGTTTTGAACTTCTATTCTTTGAACAATCCTGACAAGCACTTCAATGCAACTCGTGACCCAGCTTTCAAAGAACAATACTTCGGTATCGCCGTCAAGAAAGGCAACAAGGCATTAATTGATAAAATCAATGCCGGTTTAGATAAGGTTATCGCTAACGGCGAATACGATAAGATTTATCGTAAATGGTTTGGTACAGCTGCTCCTAAGCTTCCACAGTAACCTTTAGTTCTTAATCCGATTCTCTCCGTGAGAATCGGTTTTTTTTAACTTGAATTTGTTGGAGAAATGTCGTGGGTGGATTTCGTTATGAAGTCATAACTGAGTACTGGCCCTTATTTATGGAAGGTGCCCGAATGACCATTCAGATCACGATTATCTGCGTGGTTTTGGGCGTTATTTTAGGAATGGCATTAGGTATGGCCAGGTTGGCTAATGCCCGCCACTCCCCTTGGCGTGAAATTCTGAAGTACTTTGTCCGTTGGCCGGTAACTGTTTATGTAAGTTTCTTCCGCGGTACGCCATTATTTGTGCAAATCCTGTTAATGCAGTTTGCCATTCTGCCGTTCTTTATCCATCCTACCGAAGGGGTTCTGCTCTCCGGCGATATCGCCAGAGAAATCCGTTCTACCTATGGCGCAATGCTTGCCGGTATCGTTGCTATTACGTTGAATGCAGGTGCTTATCTTTCTGAAGTTTTCCGTGCCGGTATCCAATCCTTAGACAAGGGCCAAATGGAAGCAGCACGTTCAGTCGGTATGACATATTGGCAGGCCATGTTCCACATCATTCTGCCTCAAGCATTCCGCCGTATGCTGCCTCCGTTAGGTAACAATGCCATTGCCATCCTTAAGGACTCCTCTCTGGTTTCCGCCATCGGTTTGGCAGAACTTGCTTATGCAGCCAGAACGGTTGCCGGAGCTTCTGCTCGTTACTGGGAACCGTACATTACTATTTCGTTAATGTATTGGGTGATGACTCTCGGACTTGCCTATTTGGTCAAGAAGATGGAAGAACATTTAGGTAAAGGAGATGATGTTAAATGAGTGAAGTAAAACCTCTAATTAAGATTCGTGATCTCCATAAGTATTTCGGAGACAATCAAGTTCTCAAGGGTATTGACTTGGATATCATGCCCGGAGAAAAAGTCGTTATTCTCGGACCGTCGGGTTCCGGAAAGTCCACGATGCTTCGCTGCATTAATGCATTAGAAGAAACAACGAGCGGCCATATCTACGTTAACGACGTTGACATTACCTCTCCGAAAACCGACATTAATAAAGTTCGTGAGCATTTAGGAATGGTTTTCCAGCGCTTTAATCTTTGGCCGCATAAAACCGTTCTTGAAAACGTTGCTCTTGCTCCCAAACTTGTGAGCAAAGTTGATAAGGCCACGGCGGAAAAGCGAGCCCATGAAATGCTGAAACGCGTAGGACTGGCAGAAAAAGCTGACGCCTATCCTGCGAGTCTTTCGGGCGGCCAGCAGCAGCGTGTTGCTATCGCCAGAGGCTTAGCCATGGAACCGAAGGCCATGTTGTTTGATGAACCAACATCCGCCCTTGACCCGGAACTTGTCGGAGAAGTTCTGAAAGTGATGACAGATCTTGCTAAATCCGGTATGACAATGGCTGTGGTTACCCATGAAATTTCATTCGCCCGTGAAGTTGCTGATCGCGTGATTTTCATGGACGGAGGCAAGATCGTGGAACAAGGCAAACCGGAAGATGTACTTATGCATCCGAAGGAAGAAAGAACAAAAGCTTTCTTAAAGCGTGTTTTACCGCAAGAAAACACAAATTAATCTTTCCGTTTTTGAGAAGTTGAAAAAACTTGATCATCGCGAGAATCACAAGCTTTTCTTCTCCCCTTCGCTCTCATAAAGTTGAGTCTTGCAGGAAAACGGTGGTGCCTTAGGCACTTCCAACCCGCGTTTGTACTGCACCATCAGCATCTCAAATACCTTCCCGGGCGGGGCGTACAGTGGTATCTCCCCGCTTCGTCTGCGTAATATTTCCTTCGCAGCACACGTATCAGCGTGGCCCTCATAGCCGCATTGACGGCACTTCACACGATCTGTCGAGACTCTGTTTTCTTTGGATGGGTAAAAACAGGCTGGACAAACTCGAGAGCTGTGACACGCATTTACCTGAGTAAGCCTGATGCCAAACTGTTTGCATTTCTGCTCAAGACACTGCCGGATATATCCTCGGGCCCAGCTTGAAAGCCTTCGGTTCCAGTTTTTACTTCTTGTCTTCCCCATATGAGCAGAGAGCTTTTCTATGACGAGCTCTTTGACTTTTACGCCATCTAAGCCGTCTCCTTTGCCTTGCACAATGGAATTTATCGCTTTACTGATTTCTTGCTTGATTGAGTCTTGCGCTCTTCGATATTTCGCATTGTGTTTTTTGCGGCCAAGGTTATGTTTAAATATATTTTGTGCTTTTCTCCTATCTTTCTCTTTAGCCGAGCTTTCTAACTCTCGGGCTTTGGCCCAAAGTTTATTTCTCTTCTGGCCTTTATCTTTGCAATAGTCTGAGAACCGGGTGAGCTTCTCCCCGAACTTTTGACCGACAAAAGCTCCGTTGCTTAAAGCTGCGACTTCCGTATAACCGGTATCGAAGCCTACAATCTCTCCTTCAGTCCTTTCCGGTTTGCATAAGGCTT
>UQNA01000076.1 GCA_900542195.1 uncultured Sutterella sp.
TGTTTTAATTTTTAGTAACATTCTCTCAATTTTTCCCATATAGCCTGGCTGAAATCAAGTCACAAAATCTGAAATACACACTCATTAATTCGAACTTTTATTTCATAATCGAACGATTTTTTTATCTTACAAGCCCAATAGGCCGACCGTTCTGAGAATAGAACTGAGGTGTTGATACGTTCTCTTCCTTTTCCTGGTCGTTCTTGAGTAAGAGGAAAGCATTTGAGTGCTATATCTAGACAGAATGGAACGACACTTCCAAGAGAATCCATTCAATCAAGAATACGCATACCTAAGTTCACAGAAAATCAAAAAACGTCTAAACCACATCCAATTCTTCATTAAATCCTTTGTTCTTCAATAAGTTAGGGTTTTCCTATGTTGCTATTTTGAATTTATCAATAATTAATTCCTACAATTTTTTTATCCTACCAATCCCATTAATGGAGAAGAACATGAGCGTCTGGCTGCAAACAAAAAGCTGGGAAGAAGCCAAAGAAGCCATTGAACAAAGTAAAGGCGTGGCCATCGTCCCAATCGGAAGTGTTGAACAACACAGTTATCATCTGCCTGTCGGAACTGATACTTACGTTGCAATGACAATTGGGGAAGAGGCCGCTGAAAAAACAGGCGCCGTCCTCACTCCTCCGGTTTGGTTTGGCTGGAGCCCTCACCACATGGTGCTTCCCGGCACACTTACAGTCAGGCCCGAAGTGCTCTCTGAGCTGACTTATGACATCATCAAATCTTTAGTAGCCCACGGCCTGAACAAAATTATCCTTATCAACGGTCACCGTATTGTCAACGTTGTCTGGATGCAGCTGTGCGCACAAAAAGCTCAGTCCGAACTCGGCTGTACCGTCAAAATCTTTGATCCGGCCTACATGAGCAAAGACATTGTGAAGAAGCTCGGATTCGGTCCCGTTGGCCATGCAGAAGAAATTGAAACCTCTCATATGATGGCCCGCTATCCTGACCTAGTTCATCTTGAAAAAGCCGTCGATAATCCGATTAAAGACACTCCGCTTTACTCGGTTGATCCAACTTATGAACATGACACGCTTTGCTATGTTCCAAGCACTTTAGAACATGCAAAAGCAGCCGCTGAAAAGTCTGGCGGATGCACAGGCGAACCGAGCAAGGCTGACGCCGAACGCGGACAAATCTACCATGATCACTTAGTTGAAAACCTGGTCAAGGTAGTCAAAGATTTGCAGAACTCATAATCCGGGAGGCCCCATGAAAAGCCTAGGACACAAACTCTTTTACGCCATTTTGTTTGTGAGCGTGTTGATGGTCAATCCGCCTATCGTCTTTTGGGTCAATGATTACTGCACTGTTCATCCTTTAACCTTTGGCTGGCCAACCATGTATTTATGGCTGGAATTTTGGTTCCTGGTCATGATTGCCAATTTTGTCGTGGCAGCATGGAAACTTAAAGCTTGGAACTGCCGTCAGGACAACCGTCCAATCGAACAAGTCGCCCGACCGGAGCTGTAGGAGCCAATCATGAATGTAGGTTTAGTTATTCTTGTTGTCTATCTGGTGGTGCTTCTTGGCATCGCGCTCTACGCATCAAAGCAAGATAAGAAAAACATCAAAGATTTCGCCACCGGAGGCGGACTTGGAATCTTCATCCTCACCCTAACCTTCTCGGCCACTTACCACAGTGCTTATGCCTTCATGGGCGCCGGCGGATTTGCTTATAAAAACGGTATCGGCTGGTGGTGCAACGGTTTATGGACAGTTCTCCCGGGAGTGCTCTTCTGGGTTTGGGGCCGTAGATTTTGGTATCTCGGCAAGCGTTACGGCTATCTTTCCATCTCTGACTACGCCTCTGACGTCTATCAATCTAAAACCATTGGGCTGCTGGTAACCTTGATCACCATGGTCTTCACCATTCCATACGTGGCTATTCAGGCCATCGGATGCAGCTATATTTTCCAAACAATCTCCGGAGGTATGCTGAGCTACACCGTCGGTGCTCTCATCTTCTTCGCTCTGATGATTGCTTTGGTATGGCTCGGAGGAATGAAAGGCGTAGCAATTACCGATGCTGCACAAGGTGTCTTCATGTTTGCCGGCTTACTCGGCGGTTCTCTTTGGGTAATCCTTGCAAACTTCCCTTCCGTTGCTGATGCCTACCAAGCCGCCTACGCTCATACACCGGAATTATTCACGATGCCCGGACCAAATGGTGTGGTTACACCACAAGACTGGATTTCTCGTTGGGTGGTAATTACATTTGGCATGATGATGTTCCCGCAAGTCACATTGCGTTTCTTTGCAGGAAAGAGTCTGAATGTCATGAAATGGTCGGCGGTATTCTCTTCAATCTATCTGACGATGATTTATGTATTTACCCCATGCGTCGGAATGATTGGCCGTTTGTTGATGCCGGATATTGCGGCTCCGGATACGATCTTCCCGGAATTGCTGCTTAAATACACACCTGCTGTCTTTGCAGCTCTTATCATCAGCGGTGCTTTAGCGGCTGCCATGTCCACCGGCGACTCCCAGCTTCATGCAACTTCCACGATGGTAGCCACGGACATCTACAAGAAATACATCAACAAAAACTCCGATGAAAAGACGCTTTATAACGCAGCAAAAGTCGGTGTGCTGATTATTGGGCTTGCCTCCGTCGTCTTCGCATTAACTCGCCCTACCGCTCTGGCAGACTTGTTGGTTCTATCCAACGGCGGCGTTGCTGTCTTGGTTCCAACAGTTATCGGCGGACTTTATTGGAAGCGAGCAACCAAAGAAGCTGCTTTAGCATCAATCATCATTGGTGAAGTCTGCATGATCAGCATGACCTTCATCTTCAAGATCGCACCATTTGGTTTATCAGGTGCTTTCTGGTCCATGATGATTTCTCTAGCCATCTTCATTGGAGTTTCTCTCGTTACCAAGCCGCAGGCTCATACTGCTTCCGTAGTTGATTCTCTTAACAACTTCTTCACTGAAGAAGATGAACCAGAGAAAGAAACCGTCCCCGGAAACCTGGTAGTGGATTAAATTTACCGCCCTTTCATCCTGAGCATCTTCAATTACACCATCATTAAGATGCTCAGGAATGACCCAAAGTGCATGCATTCCTTAATCTGGCTGGAAAACGCCTACTTATCTTTTCTATTTCACTTTTCTACCAACAACCTTTTCTTAGAAGATCTATTTTTGAACTATGAGCTTCTGAGGTAGCTTAATTCCAATCTTATAGAGGTCTTCGAAAAGGTAGTCAACCTCCAAATCATCAAAATTAAAATCTTCTTCCTTGCCTTGATCCGAGTAGAGAATCACACAAGGGATATTCGAATGAGGCTCAAAGTTTAAATATTTTCTAATTGGCAAATATCTGCTATAGCCAGCAAGCTGTTTGCCATCTTCCCATAGGGCTGATTCTCGGGTAGCGTACCGCGGCTTATATTTTGCATCTGCGATAAAGGTTCCTAAACTCAGTTCCGAATCTCTTATAAGAAAATCGGGCTCCTTGAACCTAAATCTCAGGTGGTAGTCAATTTTTCCTTCTCTGATTGACTTCTTGAGTTTCGAGAAAACGTATAACTCAAACAGCTTGGTCATGTTTATCCAGTATGGAGGCACTCTCACCGTTGGTACAGCATCCTTCGATTTACTCAATCCTTCCAACCTCAGGATTAACTGGGCTAGCCTTACTGGTTCTCGATATTTCTTGAAAAAAGGACTCAACTTAACCCGATTCAATGCCTTTCCTCTTTCTAACGGCCTTATGGTTTGAAGTTTTTTTGAAATCAATGTCGTTTTTCTTCTCAAAGATGGATCTTGCTGATAAAAATCTCTATTTCCATCTAAAAGTCGTTGACTTGCTAGAAAGGCTGTTTTTAAAAGTTGATTTACAAAAACATTCTCATCGAAATTTTGGTGAGCACAAACGAATTCTTTTGCTAAGGGTAATCCGTCTTTGCATTTAGAGACAGATGGAGAAATGAGAATTTTCCCTTTGATTTTGTTGTTGTACTTATCGACTTCTTGACGAAAGGACCTTAGAAGTCCTCTTCTTAAAAGATTCTCAAGAAGGGAGACAAATTGAACAACCAAAAATAAAGTTAGACCTTCTTCCTTTGCGCTGATCTCCATAGACTCTTGGGAAAAGTCGATTTTAATCAAGTTGCTCAAATGCCCTTCTACCTGAGGTTCCTCAAGGGCAACTTTCAACATCTGAAAGTAATCTATCTCCACCTCGGAATTATCGAGTTTAGGCCTGACGCGGAAAGGTACTTTGCCGGGAACTAGCCAGCTCATCCCAACAAAGTATGAAGTTTTGAGATGTGTTTCTTCTTTGTAAAGCGAAAAATCAAAGACCTCTTGATTCTCAAATTTGTTACCCGGAAAGAATTCCTTTCTTGTCCAATGCTCCCCTTTTATCTTCGCTAATTCTTCCTCAGAGAGAATCTTGGCTAGGTCAACTCTTCCGTCATAATGCTCACTAAACTCCAACATATTTTTAAGCCGCCAAAGAATCTTTTATTTCCAGAATTCTTTGCTTTGCATGTGGCTGCAAAATTCCATCAGCCAAGTACTCTTCCAAAATTGGCAGAATTTCGTATTTGAAACGTTCAGCTATTGGCATTTCTTTCGTTTCAATAAAATAGCTGTGTCCAATCCAGACGTCCAATGGATCGTACTCCGGAGATAAATATTGACTTGGCTCAAAGGGTGCTTCCAAATTAGAAACAAACAAAGAACTCACTTCCTCAAAAAGCTTCGAGTTAAATCCCGGGACATTCAACTTCTTAGGACAAACTTTGAAAAAAGCAAACCTTCTTCTTAGAGCGTAGTCCATCATGCCGATACTTCTATCGGCTGTGTTCATTGTTCCCAGGATATATAAATTTGGTGGAAGGCGGAACTCTGTATGAGAGTACGGAAGAGTGATTGCGACCTCAGTAAGTTGTCCTTTTCGTTTATCGGATTCAAGTAATGTTATTAGTTCCCCAAATATCTTGGCTACATTTCCGCGGTTAATTTCATCAATGACGAGAACAAACGGTTCGACTTCGCGTTTAGATGAAAGATGTTGGGCTTCTTTACTCAGAACGCCCTTCTCTTCCAAAAATTGACGCAACCGCGCAGAAGAAAACTTTAATTCATAAATAGCAGAAAGCGTTAACTGCTTACCGTCATTAAGCTCTTCAATGTTTAGCGGGGCCTCTGATTTTTTTCTTTTGTATATCCATTTAACCGCACGCTTTCTTGGATAGTCACCAAGATCATCGTCCCACTCAGGCTCTCCTGTGATAATACCAACCGCATCGGTCTCTGTGGAAGAATAACAAGAAAGAACAACGTCCCCTTTTTGCATTCTTTCGTAAAAGGCTTTCAAGCTAGACTTGCCATTAGTTACGGTAGCCCAGTCAGTAATATCTTTATCCTGTTCTGTATAACCAATGGAAATAAAGTTCTCATCCAAGCATTTATCCCTTAGAGGATTCTCTCGGGTCTTGCACAGGGATACCTTCCATACAGAAACGTTGTCGCGAATCAACGGAACTGAGGCATCCAAAGAACTGTTTTCTTTCGCTGATATCTTCTCACATATTCGTCTAATGACGCCTGGGCGAACTTCAAGTGTCAATTTATCGGAAGACTCTTCTTGATCTTCGGCTGGTTTGTAGCCCTCAACAAAATCTTCATAGTCAAATGATGGGTGGAAAGTACAGAAAATCACCCGGCCTTCGTTTTGAAGTTTTCGAAATTCTTCTATTACCTTCTCTCTGCTAGCTCCGGCCGGATACTTACCGCAAACGGCAGTAACGATATCAGGAACTAAGAAAGTCTTGCCGGTTCCGGGTGCACCTTGAAGAACAACGTTTTTCTTAAACTTTAGCAGTTTCAAAATCTCTTCTACTTCAGGTGGCATCATCGGTTCTCCCTTCAATGGTTCAACTTCATCGATATCGATATAGGCTTTTAAGAAGGTATCAAAGGAGGAAAGCTCTCTGAACGTTAATCTAAGAATTACCTTTCCCCGTCTAAGATCTTCTACTTGATTTAAAAAGGAAGCGCGTTCTTCTTGAGAACTATATTCGTAAACCTCGACATCTTCTTCTCTCAAAAAATTTCGGAGTTCGGAAGTAAGAGAAGGGGTATAAATCTTGAGATTCTTGCTGTCTTTAGTAACGAGAAAAAGTTTTCCCGATTCGTGACAAAAAAGTTGAGATTTAAGAGTTTCTTCTCTTCCTTCATCTTTTCCGCCAACGGCCTCGAATCCCAGTTCGACAGCTAAGTTTTGGGCAGAAATCCATAAGAAGTTGTCCAAATAGTCATTGATAAGAAAAGAAGCGTCCCAGAAAGCAGTATCTTTATATTTTTTAGCAAGCAGTTCCTGTCCTTGACTTGAGGTATCAACTTTTGGACTTTTCTTAAATAGATTTCTAAATGCTGAAATGCTAAAGACAGGATAAATCCACGGATCCTTCGGGTCTTGGTATAAAAAGGCGATTTTCCAAAAAACTGCCGGACCAAAGTATTTATTTTCTATTTCTTTTAGAGAAGGTAGGTCTCGGGCTCTGGCGAATCTTGCGATTGATAAGAGAAATTCTTTGAGCTCGACGAATGCCTCTTCCGGCTTTTGCGGCAGAACTGAACTTATATTAACTTTTTTGGTTTCTTCTTTCGGTTTGTAAATGAGAAATTTGGCACAGCTCCCACCGCTTATGCTCCCTAGTAGTTTGGTACCTTGCTCAAGCCACCAGGAAAAGTTATCCTTGTCTCCTCCCCCAAGGCAATACTCTTCTAAAGCGAGAGAAGAGAGTTTTTCATAAGGGAAGCGGTCTAGAAAATCACCCCAAACTTTCTTTGCTTGTTTTTCCCATTCTTTCTGGTCAAGTCCTAATACCAATTCAAACCTCCCACACTCGTTCAAGTACAGACTGTGAATAATATTTTCAACAGAATACACGGAACGATCCAGAGCTAGGAACCGAAATTATCCAAAGGCTGTTCTAAACATACCTATTAAGTAGAATTACTAACTCCAAATAACTATTACCGATGCAGTCGAGATTTCGATTACATTCCCAGATTCTTGGAAGATGAAAATTTGAAAATACTACGCAAGAAACACCTTATTCAGGCGAATCCTGAACAGGCTTGACTGAAAAAACACGCAAGCGGATAAATGGCCGTCATCGAATCTTCCTCAACTTGACTTTATAAGTCTTCAAGCTTGACACGGATTGTTCCTGTCTCCTGAAGCCGTTCACGCGCAACGGCGACAAGCTCTTCATCCTCTTCACTGGCTCTGATTTTTTGAAAAGGAATTTCTTCTGTTTCGGCTATGTAAGTCAAAACTTGTTGACAAAGTTCCTCAACAGTCATTCCATTTGTTTTCAATACGGATTTTGCTGAATCCAATGTTTCTTTTGAAACTTCAAAGGAGATCAGAACATCTGCCATTTACCGCTCATCCTTTGTGTGCTCACGCACGGTTTCCACTGTTCTCTGTCGAGGCTTTCACAATGGTCTGCACAGAAGCTGCACCGTTTGTTGTAGAGGATGCCGCAGCTTTCTTTTTAGGTGAAATTTTGCGGACGAGATAACTAGCAAAAATTCCCGAAGCCACAATAATGATCATGCCGACGACAACCGGAAGGGTCACAGGTTCGGCAAACAAAATTTCGCCGAAGATAGTGGAAAACAGAATCACGGAATACTGCAATGAACTGGACAAAACAAGATTTCCTCGGCTGAAAGCCATTGTCAAGCACAACTGTCCGAGATTGGCACACAAGCACAATGCAAGAATGTAGATAGCACTGGTCCAAGTCCAAGCAGAAAATCCGCCTGTCATCACCACGCCCACGGTACCGGCAACCGCACCCATTGAAACTAGATAGAAAATAATTCTCGTTTCCGGCTCCATAAGCACGCCTAAACGTTTAACGAACCCGGATGCCGTCGCAGTACACAACCCTGCAAATAAGCCTACACAGGCCGCAAAATACTCATGCGGACCAATTGTTGGTCCAAGCATGATGACAACGCCCAAAAAGCCGGTCACCAAAGAGGCAATCAAGCCCCAATTAATGCTTTGGTGTCTGAACAAAGAAAATCCGACTACGCCCGCCCCTAAGAACAAAGGAGCCGTAAAGTTCAGCGTCATCGCCAGACCAAGATTTAAATGCATCATGGAATAGATGCCGGCAAGAATTGAAGCTGTCCCTGCCAATGAACGAATAATATGCTCAACTGGATGAGTCGTCGTCACTCGTATACCTTTGGCTCTCATCAGGATATAAAAGACAACTACGCCGAAAACAGACCGGTAAAAAAGAATCTGCCAAGAATTGATAGAACATTCACCGGCTAACTTAATGAATACACCATAGAGCGCGTAAAAAACGCCCGCTACAAGCATCCAGAGGGACTGCATTTTTTATTCGAAATTGACGGAAGAAATAGTTACGGCCTCTGATCCTACTCGCATCAGAGGCCGTTTCTTAAAGTTTTGCTTAGCGGATTAAACCGGGAGCTTGAAAACGTCGCCTAGAACAATACATACCAAGCTGATCACAATAATAGAGACAACGTTCAGCCAGAAACCTGCTCTAATCATTTCACCAATCTGGATACGGCCGGTACCGAAAATAATGGCATTCGGCGGAGTCGCAACCGGCATCATGAATGCAGCGGAAGCACCGATGGTGGTAACAAGAAGAACCTGTTCAACCGGAACACCGAGGACTGGAGCAGCAGCTGCCAAAAGCGGAAGCATAGTCGCAGCCAATGCAGTATTGCTGGTAAATTCCGTAGCGAACACAACCAGAGTGCAGACACCGAAGAGGACGAGCCATACCGGCAATCCGACGAAAGCAGTTGCTTGAGCAGCGATAAGAGAAGCTGCGCCCGTAGACTGAATAGCTGCTGCCATGGACAAGCCGCCGCCGAAGAGGATCAGCACGTCCCAAGGAATGTTTTCGCAGTGTTCCCAGTCCAAAACTCTTTCGCCTCGCTTGAAGTTCGTCGGAATACAGAAGAGAGACACACCTGCAGCCATCGCGATAACGGCATCGCTAACCTGCTTGAACGGACGGGTGCCGTCCTCAAGGGTAAAGGAGCGGATCGGAGAACCGAAGCACCACAAAATAACGGTGACTACGAATACAACCAATACAGCCTTTTCTCCAGGGGAGAGCTTGCCGAGCCTTTCGAGCTCATGAGCAATCCATTTCTTACCGCCGGCGATTTCTTTGATTTGTGTTTTGAACAACACTCTTGTCAAGAGAAGCCAGGCCAACGGGAGGAGGATAAGAACGATTGGCATGCCGACTTTCATCCATTCGACGATGGTCACTTCCATGCCGTATGTCTGTGTGACGAAGCGAACAAAGATACCGTTCGGTGGAGAACCGATGATAGTACCCATACCGCCGATGGAAGCTCCGTAAGCAACGGCTAAGAGGATACAAATACCGAAGTTCTTTTCGTCTTTAGTAATGGTAGGAGAATCAGAAGCTTGGCGAATGACGCTCATCACAGCCATGGCGATAGGAACCATCATCGCAGCGGTTGCCGTGTTGGAAACCCACATGGAAATAAAGGCAGTGGAGAGCATAACACCGGCCACGATGGCACCCGGAGAGGTACCGACAATACGCATGGTATTAAGCGCAATACGCTTATCCAAACCCCAACGCTGAATACCGGCAGCCAACAGGAAACCGCCTAAGAAGAGGTAGATAGTGTCGGAAG
>UQNA01000077.1 GCA_900542195.1 uncultured Sutterella sp.
TTAAGGCGTTGAATTTGGGACTGAAGGTCAGATTTTTGATCGTGGCTGGAGACTCAGGCATAGTCGATGCTGCGGAGTTATTTTCTTTTATTAAATTACAGAAAGCAAAAGAAGCTAAACTCGGATGGTTACTGACAGTCCGGAGTGTCTTACTCAATTTGCAGCACGTAGCTAGCGGCGAACCGTTTTTGAGACATCACCTTATGTAGTTGCTTATTGTCCGACTGACAGAAGAGAAAAATTTAAATTCCTCATTTGGAAACGTAGTTATCATTCTTGTTGGTACGAGTTCTCACAACATTGATAACTAGTTTTTAACCGGGACCATTGTCCCGAGGTTGAAGATTTGAGCCTAATTAGTTTAGACTACTCAAAATTTTTAAGGAGATGGCCCATGGCCCGAATGGTTCAGTGCGTTAAGTTAGGAAGAGAAGCCGAAGGTTTGGATCTGCCCCCTCTTCCCGGCGAATTAGGCAAAAAAATCTACTTGAATGTTTCTAAGGAAGCTTGGGAACAATGGAAGAGACTTCAGACTATGTTAGTCAACGAAAACAGACTTTCCATGGCTGATCCGAAAGCCCGTAAATGGCTTTTAGAACAGATTGAAGCTCACTTTTTCGGTGAAGGCGTTGCCCATCCTGAAGGTTACGTCGAACCAGAAAAGAAATGATATTGGTTTGATCCCCATCCCGCTCTTGACTACTCAACGGCGGGATTTGTTTTCTTGTAAAATTTTTAGTGACAAAACCGGATCCCGGTACTGAGACCGGCTTGACAACGTAAACACTATTTTCTATCGCAACTATTATTAGCTCAACGAAGGCAAATACTATGGCAACAAGAAGATCTAAAAAAACAAAAGAGTTTGAATCTCTTCCGACCCAAGTTCCGCTTTCAATTGACACCTTTGCTGCAATTGTCGATGCAGGAAAAGTGATGGAAGAGTCGGTTAAATATATTGATGATCCTCTCCTGCGTTCGGAAACTATCTTCATCTCCCACTCCATCCTTGAGCACGCTCAGATGGGACTAAAAGATATTGAGATTGCCAGAGATCCAAAACGTCAGAAGGAAAAATCCACTTCTCGAGCATTAGTACCTCTGCCCTTCTTCATGGCAATCGCCTTCGGCGTTCGGCTGTTTACCAGCTACCTTGCCAGCAGTATGCCTAACATGCCGGAGAAAAAGAAGTCGTCCGCTCTAAAAACAATGAATGACGCCCTCGCTGAATTTGAAAAGGCAAAGCTTGAAGGCATCAAAGATCAAGACAAAATCGCCCGCATGATGCAGCAGCTTCTCGAGCAGATTGAAGAAAATCCCGAGGATCTTTCTCCCCTCGAAATTGATGAAAAGAAAAACTCTATCAACTAGAAAGATTGTTTAAGGACAACGGCTGGAGACATAAGTGTTACCAGCCGTTTTGATTTGATTTGTTTATTCAGGCTTCGGGCCTTCGTCAGAATTTTGGTGTTCTAACCTTCCTTTTTACCTTTGAAGGTTTGTTCCAAAAGTTTGTAGATACCCAGCATATCCAACGGTTTGGACAAGTGAGCATTCATCCCTGCACTTAAGGATAACGAGACGTCTTCGGTAAAAGCGTTTGCCGTCATCGCAATGATTGGAACCAATGCGGCATCCGGATGAGAAGAAGCACGAATTTCTTTCGTGGCCTCATATCCGTTCATTACCGGCATTTGAATATCCATCAAAATTGCATCGTAGTAGCCGGCAGGAGAGTCAATGAACTTCTGTACCGCAATTTGGCCGTTTTCAGCTGTATCTGTCTCCACATGAGCCATTGACAAGAATTCTTGGGCCACTTCTTGATTGAACATATTGTCTTCTACCAGTAAGACTCTCCTCCCGGTGAAGTCGTACTTGTCGGGGTCAGCCAAGGCAGTCTTCGCTTGCACTTCTTTATCAACCGACATCAATGCAGCCCTCAGCGAATTAGCAAAGAATGGTTTAGCGACAAAGCTGTTGACACCGGCCTCTCTGGCGCTTTCTTCGATTGGCGCCCAATCGTATGCGCTCATGATAATAATTAACAGATTCAGACCTTCGAGCTTTCTAATTCTTCGTGCGGTTTCTTCTCCGTCAATTCCCGGCATCTTCCAGTCGATAAAGACAACATCGTAAGGATGACCTTCATCGCGGGCCTCTTTAACCATTTCAACAGCTTTATAGCCGTCAAGAGCAAACTCAGTGTTCTGCCCCAAGCGCTTCAAAATCAAGCATGCGTGCTCACAGGTACCGATGTCATCATCCACAACGAGCACTTTGAATTCACCGAGGCCGTGAGGCGCGGTATTTTCTTCATTGGTAAAGCCGAACGGAAGCTCAACGGAGAACTCTGAACCAAGACCTTCCTGGCTCTGAACGGAAATTGAGCCGCCCATGAGCAAGACTAAGTTGCGGGTAATGGAGAGGCCAAGACCAGTGCCTCCGTAAATAGAAGAAATTTTTACGGAAGCCTGCTCAAACGGATCAAACACTTTCTTTTGGAATTCCGGACTCATTCCGATACCGTTGTCTTTAACAATGAACTGCAGATAAATCGTGTTCTGTTTGATCCAAAGTCTGTTGACGATGAGCTTGACTTCTCCGCCTTCAGGCGTGAACTTCACGGCATTGGACAAAATATTGATTAGAACCTGATTCAGCCTCATTGCATCGCCAATCAAAGTCTCTTCAATCTCGTCATTGAAAACCACATCGAATTTAATATTTTTTTCGCTTGCCTGCGGCGCAATTAAATTCACGACAGAGGTAACAGCCTCACTGAACTTGAATTCATCGGAGGCAATCGTCAGTTTGTTTTCCTCGATCTTAGACATATCGAGAATGTCGTTGATGAGTCCCAACAAGTGACGAGATGATTGCGATATCTTCAACAAGCAGTCTTCGACCTTCGGCTTGTCATTAATTTTTGCCAGTGCGATAGTGGTCATACCGATGATGGCATTCATCGGCGTACGGATTTCATGAGAAACGTGAGAAAGGAAGCGGCTCTTAGCAACGCTGGCAGACAAGGCATTATTCAACGAATCACTCAGTATTCGCTTTTGTTCAAGGGCTTCCGTTTCATCGGAGACCACAACAATGTACCCTGCTTCACCGGATGCTTCCTGTATCGGATAGAAACGAATCTTGAACTGACGGTTAATGCCTTCGCATTCAAAATCTTTTTCTCTGACTTGAAAGGCTTCTCCCGGATTGATCTGGTCACTGAGAGAGGCAGTTATATCTTCCATCAAACGAGCAGCAAAATCACCCTCACTGCGAAGCAAATCATTCGATTTGGTTCCTAAGACTCGCTCGCTGTTGGAGCTGACGAACTCGGGTTTAAGCTTCTTATTAAAGATGATGAATACTTCATCGACGGTATGAGAAAGAATATTAAAAAGCTGTTCTCGATGACGTATTGCTTTATGAGCTCTTTCTTCCGAATTCAGAACATACCAAAGAAATCCGACGAGAAGAAGTCCGAACAAGCAAGTTGTGACGATAACGGAATCGATAAGACGCTGAGCCTGGGCTTTAATTTCAGCACTTCTTGCATCGGCATTTGCGCTGACTTTATTGAGGGTCTTATCCAAAACATCAAAATACGGGGCAACCTGCTCTTGGTACATCTTAAGAACTTCGTCTTTATTTTTACCCACGCTTTCGATGGCTAATTTGCGTCTTTGTTCTCTTATGTTGGAGAAGTCCTGCATCAGCTGCTGATATTCTTTCGGATCTCCTCGGAAGTGGTGTTCCAAGAACTCCAAAGAACGGTTTTGTTCTTCTTCCTGCATTCTCAGCACTTCTACAATATCCTCGAAGGAGTCTGTGTTACCCATAATGAATGGAATAGCGAGACCCATTTCATTAAGACGAGCTTGAATTTCGCTGACGCTCCGAGTGACTTGATACGGATATTCAAACATATCAACCGTATGCTGATTTGCCCTCCACATACTTACCGTCACAAAAACGGTATAAACGATGATGAGTATATAAAGGGCACGGATCAGGATTTTGCTTTTTACAGACAACAGTCTAGTTCTCAACTCGGATGGGAGGTGCATTTGCTTTCCTTATTATTCGGCTTTCTTGGCCTTTAGAACAATTGTAGTTCCGATTCGAATAATTCGGACAAAATCATCCAAGCGGTTTCATTCGGTGGCTTGAATATAAACAAGTCGATCAGAAACGAGCAACACAACCGCGTCCTGAGGAATCGACTCTCCTAGTCAGTCGAACAGTAAAGAAAAATAAGCCGGAAAGATGTAAACCGTTAATTACTTTTATGATGACACTTCCTGTCATTTCACAAATTGCTTTTTCTCGATGGAGTAAACGAGTACTAGTCTTATCTTTTCTTTTGTGACGGCCTCATCACCATAATGTCTTCTGAGCATTTGAGAAACGCCTTCTCTCAGCTTTTCTTCGGGGCTCTCCTCGCCACGAACGACTTTTAGTTCGAGAATCCAATGTCTCTTACCAGCTCTGACTTCTAACTCACTTCTTCTAAAGGCATTTTGATGCTCTTTCTTCGGCTCAAGACCTGCACCAACCATATACACCTGAACGTAGGCTCGCAAGGATGCCTCGTCTCTTACCGGATATTTGCAATCATCAATTGAAGAAAAGAGGCAGTTAGCTTGGAACTTCCTTTCTTGTAGGAACTCCTAGAAGACTACTGAGAAAAAGATTGCCATATCAGAAAGTCCGTATTTTTCTTTCGTCAATACGCAAGCCGCATAACGCTCAAAATAGTCAAGAACAGAAAAATTCTGAAAAGATTCTTCTTACAAGGCACTTTTTGGATTAATAATAATTTTGCAGCCAAAATTTTTTAGGAGAAATAAATTGCAAAGACGTAGTCTTTTTAAATTCGCGGGATCTTCCCTCGGGGCCATGTTTTTCGGCTCTGCAATGGATGCAGCCGTTGCTGCAGAACCGGAGTTCACACCTCCGACAGCCAAGAAACCTATGCTGTTGTGCTTCAATGAAAACCCTCTCGGTCTGAGCGACGGTGCTAAAAAAGCTATCGAAGAATCTACAGCTCGAGCCTCACGTTATCCGTTTGCTCAAGTAGGAGCTATTAAAAAAGAATTGGCCCAATACATGGGCACTCAGCCGGATAACCTTCTTCTTACTCACGGCTCGGCAGAAGCAATTCGTGCTTCCGTCGAAGCCTACAACGTTCCGGGCAAAACCGTTTTTGTATGCCCTGAATTGACTTACAGCGACGGTGCCGACGTTGCCAAGCGCAATCATATTCCGGTTAAAACAGTTAAGATGGGTCCGAACTGGAGCATCGATCTTGCCGCTCTCCGCAAACTTGCCGCTCAACAGGCTAAGAGCAAGCATGTGATTGTCTATATCGTCAACCCAAACAACCCGACATCGACCATCGTCAACACACAAGCTTTGTTTGACTGGATCAAAGCTAAACCAAAGAATACTTTCTTCATCTTGGATGAAGCATACGCAGAATTCGTTAACGATCCGTCCTTCAAGTCCGCCGGAGAATTGATTAAAGAAGGCTACAACAACCTCGTTGTTCTTAAAACATTCTCTAAGATCTTTGCGATGGCCGGCATGCGTTTGGGTTTTGCATATGCAGCCCCGGCAGTTATCGACAATATCGAAAACCATGTTGCCTATGAAGTGATGATGAACCAGGCGACACTTGCCGCAGCCACCGCAGAACTAAAAGACAAAGAATTCTTGGCTAAATCTAAGGCAATGAATGATGAATCCCGGAAGATTCTTCTTGCAACTTTGGATGAACTTCACATTCCTTACTTGCCAAGCGAAACAAACTTTGTGTTCATGGACTTGAAGGCTCCTCTGAAACCGTTTGCCGACCGCATGAAAGAAGAACACATCCTTGTCGGCCGTCCCTTCCCGCCAGCCACACAATGGTGTCGTGTTTCTTTAGGCACCCCTGACGAAATGAAATACTTCGTTCAGAAGCTTAAAGAATTCCGTCAAAAAGGCTTCATCTAATACTTTTCAATTAAGCAGGCCAAGTTCCTCTCTCAAACTTGGTCTGTTTTTTTTGCCAACTAGTTCCGTTCTTGTGAATGTTCTTACTGAAACAATCACCTTTCGAAAGATTGGATTTTTGTGAGAATTCTCTTTTACGCCGCAAGCTCTTCTGTGTTCCAAAACAAAAAGGACTGCGAGGTTTAGTTAATCCTTAAACCAGGCAGTCCGGTGAGAAAAGATCCGAATTAAGCTTGTACTTCCAGATCCTTCGGCATCTCTAAATCAGCTGCTTTTGCAGGCTGGCCTTTCATCTTCTGCATCAGGATTACAAAGGCAAAGAGAGCAATTCCGGCAGCATAACCCCAATATCTTTGACTGTAATCCATGAAGAAGCCGGTTAAAGTGGCCGGGAACATCATTATTACGGTCACGCCAAGCAGCAGAATGCGTTCAATAATGTTCGTATGAGTCAAAACCCATCCCTGTGTCGCACAGGTAAAGGCGATCATGCCGATCGAAGTCATTGCAAAGATAAACAAGGCTTCGGTCCAGGTATCAATACCAAGCAAGAGGATGTCGGAGTTGAAGAGGAAGAATACCGGAATGATCACCGTACGGATGTCATATAAGAAGCCCTGCACTCCCACGGCAATCGGATTTTCTTTAGCAATCGCAGCCCCTGCATACGCTGCCAATCCAACCGGAGGCGTATCGTCCGCCAAGATTCCGAAGTAGAAGCAGAACAAATGGGCGGCAATCAAAGGAATAACGATTTCCTGGCCATGAAGAGACATTCCGGTAGCCAATTCAACAATCACTGGAGCAGTCAAAGAAGCCATAATGATGTAGTTAGCCGTGGTCGGCAAACCCATACCTAAAAGCAAACTGGCCAGCGCGGTAATGAAGATCATCAGGAAGATGTTGCCCATCGAAAGAGCTTCTACAAAGGAAGTAATCTGTTGTCCGAGACCTAAAGAGACGCAGCCTACGATGATGCCCGCAGAAGCGGTTGCTAAGGCAACGCCGGCCATATTGTTGGCACCGGCTGCCATAGAGCTTAATGTATTTTTTACGCCGAACTTGAAGGCAGCCCACATGTCTGCATTGTGAACCTTAGCAATAACTACAGGCTGGAAAACCATCAGGAAGGCCAACACTAAGATGGCTCTGAAGACGGACATTTCGGCAGAATGCATTTCCACCACAAGTTCCCAAATAAGAACGAACAGCGGAAGAAGATAATGCAAGCCGTTTTTCAGTTCCGTCCAGAATCTGGGAAGCTCAGACTTAGGCAAGCCTTTAAGACCTAACTTGCAAGCTTCAATGTGAGTAATCCACAGCAAACCAACATAAGAGACAAAGGCCGGGACAGCAGCTGCTTTCGCCACTTCGATGTAAGGTACGTTGACATACTCAGCAATAATGAAGGCCGCAGCGCCCATGACCGGAGGAGCTAACTGACCGTTTACGGAAGAAGCAACTTCAATAGCCGCCGCTTTTTTAGCAGGATAGCCGAGACGCTTCATTAAAGGAATGGTAAATGTTCCGGTGGTGACTACATTAGCAATAGAAGATCCGGAAACGGTACCGGAGAGAGCTGAACTGACGACAGCGGCTTTAGCTGCGCCGCCTCTGTATTGTCCTAACCCGGAAATAGCCAAACGGGTAAAGAAAGCTCCGCCTCCTGCTCTATCGAGCATTGTTCCGAACATCACAAATAAGAACACGACTGTGGCCGACACATGCAGCGGTACACCGTAAATGCCCTGTGTATCCATGGTCATCTGAGAGATGAAGCGGGTTAAAGTCGCACCTTTGAAAGCAATAAGGTCTGGCAAGTAAGGGCCTAAGAACACATAGGCCATAAAGGCACCCGCAATAACCGGAAGAGCCGGCCCGAGAACACGGCGTGTCGCTTCAAGCATAAGGGCAACAAGAGTTACGCCCATAATCAAATCGCGGCCGATAGGCTGACCCGGTCTTTCGGAGATTCCGGCATAGTCAATGACGATATATAGAGCCGCGATGACGCCGACGATACCAATCATCCAGTCAACGATGGTAACTTTTTTCATCGCCAGGAGAATTCGCAAGTCCCAGCGAGATTTGGTTTCCGATTTAAGAGTCGGAAGGTTCAAGTAAATCAAAGACAAAGCAAAAGCCAAGTGAATAGCTTTTACCTGCAAAGAGTCCAAAAGCAGCCAGCTGGCTGTGGACATCTGGAAAAACGCCCAGCATAACGCAACGATGAAAGTAATTTTGGCGGAAATGCCGGTCTTATCTCCCGCTAATCCTCTGTCTCCGTGAACTACCTCTTCACGGTACTCTCCCACGATATCTTCGGAAGAATTCTTCTTCGGAGTTAGAACAAAACCAGGAATACCTGCCTGCGGGAGAAGAATTTTCTCATTTTGGCTATTTGACATGAAGGTTCCTTTTTATTATTTACGCCTGCGCCCGGGAGAAGCTCCCGGGCACGGCTGGATGGTACTTAAGGCTTAATTATTTGACTAAGCCGACTTCTTTGTAGTACTTCAAAGCGCCCGGATGGATTGGAGCGGTCAAACCTTCGAGCATGGACTGTTTAGTTAGACCTGCCAAAGCCGGATGCAGCTTCTTGAAGTCGTCAAGGTTTGTCATGACTTCCTTAGTGATGGCGTAAACGACATCATCAGGAGTATCGGCGGAAGTCACCAATGTGGCGAGCATGCCGACCGTCTTGACTTTATCCTTGGAGTTAACGGCGTCCGGATACTGATCCATCGGGATTTCGGTCATAGCGTAGTAAGGAGCGTCTTTGAGCAAATCACCGACTTCAGTAATAGGAACGATGCGAACTTTTCTCTTGCCGGCAGTGGCTTCTTTAATGTTGCCGTTCGGATGGCCGACAGTGTAGAAGAAGCCGTCGATACGGC
>UQNA01000078.1 GCA_900542195.1 uncultured Sutterella sp.
CTTGGACGGGCACCGACTAACAAAGCGATTTGTGCGTCTTTGAATGCTTCTTTAAGGTCAGGAGTTGAAGTAATGCTGTTAAGCAATGGGAAAGCACAGTCATCTAATTCCATCTTGACGCCCTTAGCGGCTTTCATAGAACTTTCTGTATTTCTTTCAAGCATGCATAGATCAACGGGCTGATCCATACCGAGCATATCGCCGGCGCCGATTCTAAATAAAAGAGAGTAGCCAATTTGGCCGGCAGCACCGGTCACAACAACTTTGACAGGTTTTTTCATTTGTGAAGCATCCTTTTTCTTAAATTCATTGGATAATCTTCTAATAATAAAACGCAAGTTAGATCAAAAAAGAACGTTGAGATAAATTAATTAATAAGTTACGGTTTATTTATCTCTCCAGTCCGGTGAACCGACGGTGGCTTATCGATTCAAACAAAACATCCTGAAGGTATTACTCACATTCATTGTCTAGCAGATCACAATTTCAAGCGAAAGCAGAGAGCGAGACAGCATTCCTTTGTTGATTGCTGTGCCTTAAGAGAAGTCTGAGAGTCACTTGGTCACTAGTATCACATAGACTCAAATGACATTGTTTTTGAGTTGTGAATGTTAATGATGTTGTTTCTCAAAGAGATCTGCATGACTTCCAGTACGCACTGCAATGATGCTCTCGGGGGGCTTTATGTATATAAGAAGCCAGTCAGATTGGATGTGAAGTTCGCGATGATTGGTCCAATTGCCAATTAGTGCATGATCTTTAAACAGAGAGGCGTCTTCCTCTTGAAGAAGTTTTTGAAAAATATAATCAAGCTTTTGAATATCTAAATTTCTTCGTCGGCAAGTTTTTAAATCTTTCTTGAAAGAATTGATGATTTCCAGGCTCAGCCTTTTTCGTTTTCTAGTTTTTGGTCTACTTCCTTAACTAAATCAGTAAACGAAGCGTATTGAGTCGTTCTTCCTTCCTCAGCGTCTTTCAATGCTCTAATTGTTTCTTTGTTAGGTTTTTCTATATCAAAAGGAATTTTTTGCTCTTTTACAAAAGTGACTAGGAACATTCTGACTACCTCGGAAATTGTAAACCCCATGCTCTTTGAGAGGTCGCTTGCCTCTTTTTTCAAATCTTCATCAAGACGCACTTTTAAAAAACTAGAAGACATTATTTATCCTTCGATGGTCAGTTTGCGTCCACAATCATAAAGGAGAAAGGAAGGAAGAATATTAGTGAAACCATATGAAGGATAATCCGAGGATGATTAACGAGAGAAGGGCACTTAAAAGAGGCTGGAGAACTAAAATATTAATCAAACATCTGTTCAACTAGCATTAATAGGCAGAAACCGACCATAATGCCGAAGGTTGCTGACAGCTGCTGTCCGCTCTTATGTGTTTCCGGAATAACTTCGTGAGAAACAACAAAAATCATGGCTCCCGCGGAAAGAGCTAAACCAAGCGGATAAACATAGCCGAGCTGAGAAGTAAGGCTCACTCCCAATAATGCTCCGATAGGTTCCATAAGTCCGGAGAGAACACCGACACTGACTGCCTTGAGGCGGGAAATGCCTGTGCGGCATAACGCAAGAACCACGGCAAGTCCTTCCGGCATATCTTGAAGGGCAATAGCCGCTGTAAAAGGAATGCCGATGTCTGTATCCTCCGCCGCAAAAGAAATACCTAAGGCCAGACCTTCTGGAACATTGTGAATAATGATGGCAAGTACGAAAAGCCAGATCCCGGCGTTGACATTCATTTCCGGGCCTTCTTTGCCGGTAGTGAGATGCTCGTGTGGTGTGATTGCATGAATGCCTAAAAGCATAAAGACTCCAAGGAACATGCCGAAGATGACCCAAAGCATGGCAATCGTATGATTTTGAAATAGCTTATCGCTTGCTTCAATACTTGGAAGGAGAAGAGAGAAGATAGCGGCAGCCAGCATCATGCCTGCGGAAGTTCCGAGCATGACATTTTCTGTTTTGAGATTTAGCTTATTCAGAAAAAATCCAGGCAAAGAGCCGACGGATGTAGCAAGGAATCCTACCATTCCTGCAGTAAACGCATAAAGAACAGGTTTAGAATGTAGAAAAACCATCTGGTACAGTCCTTGAAGACAGAAAAAAATCACAAGAACGGTTAAAAAGATGATGGTTGCCGCCCAAATTTTATGCTTTTGTGCATATCCTCGGACTGTGAGCTGCTGAGACATTCCAAACTCCTCCTATCTTTGGGAATCATAATTTCTCAGGTTGATCGTGCGAGCAGAAAATCCGTATTCTGGGGATACACTTGCAAACAAAAAGAGAAATTAATGGATTGATTTTTAATAGTTCAAGGTTACCTTGGTCCGTATAGCTGAGCGTTAACTCATGAATAGGAAGAAACTATCTCGTAGACGACTTTTTAATTACGGCTGCTAAAAGTCTCAGAATTTCTTCCTTTTCATCAAACATGTTCTCTCAATGAAGTGGTCTCGTTCGAGCTTTCTATTTTGTAAGGTGCTGATGATGAGCTTAGACATGAGACTAATTGCAGGGGATTCCGTATGAGTTTTGTTCTTCAAAAGCAAGGTTCCAAGGTCAACGTCTCCTAAGAGAGTGGGAAGAATCTTTACTTGGCCTGATCTTATTTCTTCAGAGCAGCGCGACTCAAAAACATATGCGAAGCCGAAGTTATTCTTAAGCAGTGAAAGAACGGCCTCCGAACTTCCAACCTGCATCTGGTTTTCAAAAGTAATGCCAAGTTGACTTAGATATCTAAGAAAAAATTTCGACGGTCCGCCCGAAAGATCAGCAGAAATAAACGGAAGACTAATTTTGTTGTGTACGAGCTTAAAAGCGTTCTCTTCGATTTTTACGCTGCCTCCGACGGCCAGTACGAGAGGTTCGCTGTCCAGAGGATAAGTACTGAGCGGATGAGGATAGTCTCCGCAGTTAAACGAGATTGCTAAATCAAGTTCATTTTTTAATACTTTGTCCTTGAGTTCGTAGGCCGTGGAGGCACTCTCGGCCAGCAAAGTGACATTGGGTGCGATTTTTTTAAATTTTTGAAAAACGGCGGCTAACTTGTCATTGACCAGAGCATCGTTAAAGCCGACTTTCAAAGTACCAACCAATTCTTTTTCTTTGAATTTGAATTTTTCCAAAGAGGAATAAGCATCCAAAATTACTTTTATGTCAGGAAGGATTTCTTGAACTACAGGGGTTGGTCGTAAGTACCTGCCGGTCTTTTCAAAAAGCTGAACTCCAAAAAATTCTTCGAGGTTTTTGATGTGAAAACTAACGGAAGATTGCGAGCAATTGTTTTCTTTTGAGGCGGCAAGGAAATTTCCGTTCCGTAGAACCGACTCGAAGATTTTTAAAGTCAAGAGGTTCACTGTTCAAATTTTTTGAAGTCTGATGTCAGAGAATTTACCTTTAGTTCTTTTTCCCGTCAACCTATGATGAAAAGGCCTTAAGACCATCAACAAGGAGAACCAAATGAAATCAAAAGTGATAGTTGGATTTGTAATGACAGCATTGTGCGTAAATTTGGCATTTGCTGTCGAAGATATCCATACGGGAACGGTGGTGGTAGGAAGCGGTATTTCGGGAATGAAGGCCGCAATTGACCTTAAAACTGCTAAAAAAGATGTCGTTGTTGTAGAAAAAATGCCGTTTATGGGCGGAACGACAAACTTGGCGGCTCAATATTTTGTTGTTGTCGAAACAGAACCCCAAACTAAAGCAGGTAAAACTCTTACCGTCGCTGATTATCTCAAACGAAAAGAAAAAACAGGTCTTTCCAAAGAAGCTCTTTTGCGTGAAGCTGAGCAGCTTTATGCAGCCGACGGTATCGTCAAGTGGCTGAACGATAACGGTGCAGACCTCACTCGTGTAGTGAGTGACTACCAGATTGGCATTGCGGGCGGCACTTCTCTCGGACCTCGTCTCATGCAAGTCATGAGCAAAAAGGCAAAAGAAGTCGGTGTTCCGGTCAAATTGAATACCAAAGCGGTCGCTTTGATTATTGAAGACGGCAAAGTCAAAGGTATAGAAGTTGAACAAGGCAAAGAGAAATACAAGATTTTTGCGGATAATGTTGTGCTGGCTACCGGCGGTTTTGCCAACAATCCGGCTTTGATGGAAAAGTACGCTCCTGAATGGAAAGGACTTCCTACGACAACTGCCAAAGGTTCGACAGGTGACGCGATTATCTTGGGACAGCCGCTTAAAGTTTTGGTTGAAGAGCCGGCAGAGGTCTACTTGAATCCTTCTATGCATTCTCAGGACGGAAACAATGTATCAATGAGCGCAGCACGTTTGGAAGGCGGCATCATCGTTAATCTCAAAGGAGAAAGGTTCTGCGATGACTACACGCCGAACTACACCACAATGTCTCGCTTAATGATGAAGCAGCCTGAAGGAAAGAGCTTCGTTATCATTGATGATAAGTCCATGAAAGCTTCAAAGAGACTGCAAGGTTTTATGCAGAAAGGTTACTTTGTCGAAGCTCCTACCGTTGCGGAATTGGCCAAGAAAATTGGAGTTCCGGCAGAAAATCTTGAGAAAACTATCAAGCGTTACTCCGAGTTCGTCAAAAATGGAAAAGATGAAGATTTCGGCCGCAAATACAACATGAAGACCGACTTCACCACGCCTCCGTATTACGCAACTTCGACTACTCCTGGTGTACAGACAACTCCGGGAGGTGTTAAGACGAATTCTTTCATGCAGGCTAGAACAACTGACGGAAAGATTATTCCTAATGTCTATGTGGTCGGTGAGGCTTCTAAAGGAACGGCTACCGTCTATGGCATGTGGTCGGGCGCAAAAGCTGCGGAACACATTCTTTCTAAATAAATTGTTTTAGTTATAAAAACCTGAGGTTTCTTTTCTGCCTCAGGTTTTCAACGCTTGTAGTCTTGATTTTGCGCTGAAACACTTGTTCTCGGTCTGGGAAAAGCTGTTTTCAGAAATCATTCTTGTTCAAAATATCAGTTTCATCTTTTGGTCTATCCTCTAGGCAAATTCAAATTTCTTCTTTTGTCGTATTCTTCCTCTCAAATCAAGCGCAGTTTCTATATTCTCTGGACCAATTTATGGGAGAGAGGATCCATAAAAAGGTTTTCTCTAAATTACCTGACGTCTATAATTGATCGAATTTAGCAGGCCTTATTTCTCGTACCCAATGCACTTTTCTAAGTGCCTAAAAGGTGAAAAAATTGATAAAAGATTTACAAGAAACCTCGTATCTCTTTGGAAGCAACGCGCCGTATGTTGAAGAGCTCTACGAGAACTATCTCGAAGATCCTTCCTCTGTTGACGATAAATGGCGTCAATTCTTTGATAACTTGCAAAATTCTCCTGCTTCTGACGGCAAACTCGGGACTCATGATGTGGCTCATACCCCTATCATCGCCGCTTTGGCTCAGAAACGGGTTTCCGGTGTTGTCGGCCATTCCGACGGTGAATTGGAAATCGCCCGTAAACAGGTTGCAGTTCAGTCTTTAATCAGTGCTTATCGCTTTTTAGGTTCCAGAAGAGCCGTATTGGATCCGCTAAGAAGAAAAGAATTGCCGAAGGTTCCGGAATTGGAGCCGGCTTTTTACGGATTGACCGAAGCCGATATGAACGTCACTTTCTCTGCAGCTAATACATTCTTCGGCTCCGAAAAGATGACGCTTCGTGAGATCTTGGATGCTCTGCGTCAAACCTACTGCGGTACGGTCGGTTATGAATTCATGTACGTTTCCGACCCGGCTATCAGACAATGGTGGGAAGAAAGAATTGAAAGTACTCGTTCGACTCCGAACTATCAGGCCCCTGAAAAGAAAAAGATTCTTGAAAAACTGACGGCTGCCGAAGGGCTGGAAAGATATCTCCATACTAAGTACGTCGGTCAAAAGCGCTTCTCCTTGGAAGGCGGTGAAAGCTTTATCGTCTCCATGGATGCAGTTGTCGAACAGGCTGCGGAATACGGTATCGAAGAAATGGTCATCGGTATGGCTCACCGCGGTCGCTTGAACGTTTTGGTCAATACTCTCGGCAAGTCTCCTAAAGAACTTTTCTCAGAATTCGAAGGTAAGTACGCCAGCAGCGATTTGGCTGCCGGTGACGTTAAGTACCACAACGGTTTCTCCAGCAACGTTGTTACTAAGAACGGCCCGATTCATCTAGCCTTGGCGTTTAATCCTTCTCACTTGGAAATCGTTGATCCGGTGGCGATGGGAAGCGTTCGTGCCCGTCAAGACAGACTCAATGACCCGAAGGGTTTGAAAGTTTTAGGTGTGCTCGTTCACGGCGACGCGGCTTTCGCAGGCCAAGGCGTGGTCATGGAAACGTTGAACCTTGCCGATACTCGAGGTTACGGCACGGGCGGAACAATTCACTTGGTCATCAACAACCAGATTGGCTTTACAACATCGGATCCCCGCGATAAAGGTTCGATGACTTACTGTACCGACCCCGCTAAATTAATTGAAGCCCCGGTCATCCACGTCAACGGAGATGACGCGGAAGCAGTCGTAATGGCTACACGCCTGGCCATGGAATTCCGAAATACCTTCCATAAAGATGTATTCGTTGATATCGTCTGCTTCAGAAGATTGGGACACAACGAACAAGATACCCCGTCACTGACTCAGCCTTTGATGTACAGCAAAGTGGCTGTTCACCCGGGGACTAGAGCGGTTTACGCTGAAAAACTGGTTACTCAAGGCGTGATTACCGAAGACGAGGCCAAAGCTTTCGTGGCTGATTACCGCAGACAGCTGGAAGAGGGAACCATCCAAGAATTTGCTCCTTCTATTTCTGCAAAAACATCTCATACCGTCAACTGGTCAAGATATAACGGTTCTTTGCAGGACCGCGTTCATACCGCCGTCCCGGTTCAAGAATTAAAGAGATTGGCGGAAATTATTACGACCGAACCGGAAAACTTTAAAGTTCATCCGCTCCTGGAAAAAGTCCTTACTGACCGCCGCTCTATGAAAGACGGATTGATTAACGTCGACTGGGGCTTGGCGGAACATTTGGCTTTTGCCACATTGCTGACCGGCGGTTATTCCGTCCGTGTCTCGGGTGAAGATGCCGGCAGAAGTACTTTCATGCACCGCCACGCAGTTTGGCATGATCAAAACCGCGGTACTTGGGATACGGGTATTTGGATTCCGCTTGAACACTTGTCTCCTACTCAGGGAAGATTCACCGTAATCGATTCCATCTTGTCTGAAGAAGCCGTATTAGGTTTTGAATACGGTTATTCAGGGACTGCTCCTGAATGCCTGACCATTTGGGAAGCACAGTTCGGAGATTTCGCAAACGGTGCTCAGGTAGTGATTGACCAATTCATCAGTTCCGGCGAAGCTAAGTGGGGCAGAAAGTCCGGACTGACGATGCTTCTTCCTCACGGATACGAAGGTCAAGGACCTGAACACTCATCCGCTCGTGTCGAAAGATATCTGCAGTTGGCAGCCGACGACAACATGGTTATCGCTCAGCCGACAACCGCAGCTCAGATTTTCCATCTGTTAAGACGTCAGATGGTGGGCAGAACACGTAAGCCTTTGATCGTATTCTCCCCGAAGAGCTTGTTAAGAAACAAAGCCGCAACCTCTCCGATGCAGGAACTTGCCGAGGGTAAATTCAAGGAGATTATCGGAGAAATTGAAGATCTCGACAGAAATTCCGTCACCCGTATTCTGGTTTGCACCGGCAAGGTTTACTACGAGTTGGCAAAACGCCGTCAGGAACTTGCCGCTTACAACGTAGCAATAATTCGAATCGAGCAGCTTTATCCGTTTAATCAGCTTGAATTCAACAGCCAATTCGAGAAATATCCGAATGTGAGCGAAGTCGTGTGGGTTCAGGATGAACCGCAGAATCAGGGTGCTTGGACCTATGTTCAGCAGAGAATTCTGGCGGCAATGAATGTCGGCTGCCGTTTGGGCTATGCAGGACGTCCGTCTTCTTCGTCGCCTGCCGTCGGATATGCCAGCAAGCACGTTGAACAGCTCAAGACATTGCTTTCTGATGCTTTCGGACCTCTGAAAGGTCTTATCCAAATCAAATAGCGAACAGTTTTAAGAATTCCAGTTAGTGGAGAAATATTTATGGCCATTATTGAAGTAGTCGTTCCCGAACTTTCAGAGTCCGTTTCCGAAGCAAGTTTGATTGAATGGAAAAAGAAAGTAGGGGACCGCGTCAGCGCAGATGAAGTGCTGATTGAAATTGAAACCGACAAAATTGTGATGGAAGTTCCGGCACCGGAATCCGGCGTACTGGTTTCCATCCAGCAGGGCAATGGTGCTTCCGTAACAGGCGGTCAGCTGCTGGCAACCATTGATACCTCTGCAGCTGCCTCTGCAGAAGTCCCGGCTCCGAAACAAGCCGCTCCTCA
>UQNA01000079.1 GCA_900542195.1 uncultured Sutterella sp.
AACATTAACCGTTTGAACTGGACGGCATTCTTCAATCCAAGTTTTTCTTTCGACGGCTGGATTAACTTAAAACATATGCAAATGTTTTTGGTCAAATCCGGCATTCCCAGGAAAATGAATATCGAAGATTTAAAAATGCCCTTTGGGACGGTTACCTGTGATTTAAATACCGGCAAAGAGCTGTGGGTGACGGAGGGTCCGGTTTTTGATGCGGTTTGGCCTTCCATGGCAATGCCCGGTGTTTTTCAACCGGTATTAAATAAAGAAAACCGTTGGTGTATCGACGGAGGAATTGTCAATCCGGTCCCCGTTTCTTTGTGCCGTGCTTTAGGTGCGGATGTGGTCATCGCCGTTAACCTAAACAGCGACTTACTCACAAAAAATAGAAATCCTCGAGCTGAGCAAAAGAAAAAACCAAGTGAGATTTACAAATTAGTGCAAAAGGCCAAGAAGCTGATCCCTGCCAAATATCAAAAAGAAACCCTCCAAAACGATATGCCAGAGCCGCCGGATTTCTTCGAAACGATAGCCTCTTCCATCAATATTGCTCAGGACAGAATAACTAAAACACGTTTAGCTGGAGATCCTCCGGAGGTAACGCTGCAGCCGAAACTTTCCAGAATCGGTTTGTTGGAGACCTACAGAGCCGAAGAAGCCATCGCCGAGGGAAGACGCTGCTGCGAACTAGCCTTCCCGCAAATTAGAGATGCTTTAGATCTTGTGCAAGTAGAAGAAGGAGAAAAGTAGTCCGGATTCTGCATGAAAATTAATACTTGACGAAAAATTAAGCCTGTCGCAACGTAGGACAGGCCTAATTTTTACTTACCTTTGTGGTTGGCTAGCAGATACAAAATACCCACTAGGACAGCACCTCCAACAATATTTCCCAAGGTCACAGGCACTAAGTTATTAAAAAAGAAATCACTCCAACCTACAGCTAGTGCTTTAGCTTCTCCTGCATTAACCAAAGCAAGGTAACGAGCATCGGTTCCGGTAAAAATGCCAAGAGGAATGAAGAACATATTAGCTATACAGTGTTCCATACCCAAAGCCACGAATGCCATTGTCGGGAACCAGAGAGCAACCACTTTTCCGATAACCTCGGTACTTGCAGCAGCAGCAAAAACCGCTAAGCAAACCAACCAGTTGCAGCCGACTCCTCGGATAAAAGCAGACATCCAATCCAAAGAGCATTTGGCATTAGTTAGATTCACAATGCTTTTTGCCCACGGAAGCGTTCCGCCGGCACTTTCAAAAATGAGACCGGAAGAAAAAGCAATGACATAAGCAACGAACAGTGCCCCCACAAAATTACCAACCCAAGCAGCACTTCCTGCAAGAAAGGACTGTCCGACAGAAATTTGACCTCTAAGTTTTGCCGTTGTTAAGGTCATGCAGCTGCCGGTAAAAAGGTCAGCACCGCATAAAACAACAAGCATCAAACCGAGTGGGAAGACTGCACCGAAAATAAGCTTTCCCACTGCCCCCCACGACTCCCAAGGGAGTACTAAACCGACCCTTATCGCTAAAAATCCGCCGATAGCAATGTACATGCCTGCTAAGACGGTATTTGCAATTCGAGAAATTAAATTTTGAGAGGCTTTAGAAACTCCCATGTTGACAGTTGCTTCTAAAATTTGAGCGGATGACAAAGTCGCCATCAGGTTCTCCGAAGAATAAGGAATTGAATCGATTGATTTTATCGAGCGCATTATACGGTTTAGCTCTCTCGAAATAAGGAATTCCCGGAGAGAATTCAATGCTTTAAAAATAATAAATCGGACTTCGAAACCTTATGCAAGAAATTGAGATTGAATTCTTTTCCAAGTCTCCTAGGCCGGCGTCACCGCATAATAGGACCAATCTTTGACAAAATGTAGAAAATATTAGTTACACTGTAACCACTCTAATGACTTCTTGAAGAGCTCAAAAATGACTAAAACAATGCTTTCTATAATCCTGGCTCTTGGTTTTGCTTCAGTTGTTGCGGCTGCTCCGAGAGTGGAAACTCCACCCTCCATTGATTCTAAGGACAATATTTCCGGGGGCACGTCTGAGAAAAAAGTAGCACGCATAACAGCTAAAAAAACTGACGCAGTCACTAAAGAAGAACTTGAACAAGCTAAGAAAGATATTGAAGCTGCAAAGGTTCGTCAGAAAGATCCGAGATTCTGGCCAAAGACCAAAATTGAGGAGACAGTTAACAATAACAACGTTGTTACCGAAGTCAAGGTCACTCCAATGAGTACTCAAATTCCTTACACCATGACTCGTGAGCAACCTTCCAATCAATCTAAGAACGGAACCAGCGGCGACAATACCATGAGCGTTCCAAAATTCATTAACTTCGGTTTTTAAGAATGGCTGTTTTTACTCCTCTCTCAGAAGAAGACATAAATAATTTTCTAAAGAATTACGACATCGGTGATTTAGTTGAGTACAGCGGGATTCTCTCAGGTATTGAGAATTCAAACTTTTATGTGACGACCACAAAAGGCCGCTATGTCCTTACTGTCTTTGAAAGACTTAACGAGACTCAGATTCCTTATTATCTGAAACTTCAAAAACATCTTTTAGACAAAGGCCTTTCAGTTAGCGGTCCCATCACGGATAAGAACGGGCACCTGTTTTCTTCGTTGAAAAATAAACCGGCAAGCATCGCCCCCTGTATTAAGGGAGAATACGTTGCTCAACCGAATGCTCAGGCCTGTAAGCAAATGGGCAAAATGCTTGCAGAAATGCACCTTGCCGTAAAAGATTTTCCTTTGAGTCAAGAAAATACAAAAGGTTTGGCCTTCTGGGAATCTTCCCTACCCTCTCTGAAGCCATACATGCCCGAAGAGCTTTTTGAATATTTGAAAAAAGAAATCCGTCGGCAAAAAGAATTAATGAATTCGCAGGCTTACAAAGAACTTGAGGCAGGTGCGGTTCACGCAGACCTTTTCAGAAACAATTCACTGATTGAAATCAATGGAGACGAGCAAAACCTCGGCGGTGTCATTGACTTTTACTTCGCCTGCAATGCTCCATTCCTATACGACCTCGCCGTTACCCTTAACGACTGGACGATAAACCAAGAAACCGGCGAGTTCCTTCCAAAGGAAACCAAAGCATTTCTGGAAGGATACAACTCAGTGAGAAAACTAACGGAAAAAGAACACTCTCTCTGGCAAGACATGCTTTCGGCCGGAGCTCTTCGCTTCTGGGTCTCTCGTCTATATGACTTTTACCTTCCGCGTGAAGCTAGTATGTTGAAGCCTCACGACCCGAGACATTTCGAAAGAATATTGAAATTGAGAAGAGAAGCGGATCCGAAAGATCTTCCTTGGATCTAGTCCGGCATTCAAATTTTCAAGCAGGCAGACTAACCTCTGCCTTTTTTGTTACTGATTTTTCCGTTCTGAAATTTCAGACCTTTGTAAAAACAGTATGATAACGCAAGGTTTATTTGGGATTCTTTATGAACAAAAACTATAATCTCCCCGCTTCTACGGGACTTGTTTGGCTTAAGGCGGGATTCAAAATCATGAAAACAGCTCCTGTAGCCACAAGCGGCATCGTCGCCTTTTACTTATTGCTGATGCTTGTAGCAGGAATGCCGGGCGCTCTGCTAAACGTACCTTTCATTGATATTTTATTAAGCGGCCTGGTGACTCCTTTCGGAGCCGTTGCAATTGCTAGTTGCGGCAGAGATGTATCCAAAGGAATAATTCCGACAATATTTCAATGCTACGGAGAATGCTTCAAAAACACCTCCGTCCGTAACAAACTCCTGCTCTTGGGGCTAATCTATGGAGTTTGCGTTATTTTGATCAGTCTTGTTTTTTCTTGGCTCTCCGCAGATGACGTCGCTAAGTGGTTCAGTAAAGACGGAAAGCTTCTTCCTAATGAGATAGTGTCCAACTTTCCTTGGGCTGCCGTCCTCTTCGGATTCGTTTTCTATACAGCCCTTCTTTGCGTAACCTGTTTTTCTCCAATGCTCATTGCTTGGAAAGGTATGCCTCTGGGAAAAGCTTTCTTCTTCAGCCTCTTTGTCTGTTTGAAGAACGCCGGTGCTTTTATCGTTCTCGGACTTCTGCTGGCTTTAATCGCAACTTTCGGCACCACATCCTTAAGTGCTTTGGGTGCCATCCTCGGCATTAATTCCGTCCTGGTCGTACTTTGGGGCCTTTTTATCACCTGTTGGTCCTATTGCACCCTTTGGCCTATTTGGTCCAGTATTTTCGGAGACCAAGACAGCCAAATCGTTTCTTACACAAAATGAAACCATTTTCACTAATTTACGGTATTCGTTATTTGAAGAAATCAGTAAGCTTTACATAGATTTATTGGAGAAATTAATGCGTAAATTCTTACTAGGAGCCATCCTTTTATCAATGACAAGTTTGGCTTCTGCCGTGACTGTTGAAGATCTGACTTCCACTTCTTCTTGGATGCCTGCTACTGACTCAGTTCCGTCCTGCGACATTCCTGCGACTATCACTTTCAAAAAGAACGGTAAGCTCAATTCCGAACCTGGCTGCAACAGCCTTTTCGGTGATTATGTTATCGGCGATAACGACAAACTCGAATTCGTCAACATGGGAATGACAAGAAAGCTTTGCGCCAAACAGTATATGGACTTAGAAGCAAGCTTCACCGACCTTCTGAACAAAACCAAGTTCGCTAAGAAGGACGGTAAATATCTCATCTTGTTTGATGCGGATAAAAAAGAAATCGGACGCCTGGAGCCTGAGCGCTCCGGCTCCTGCAGCTAAATATTCTCGAAGAGCGAAGCCGGCGGCTTCGCTTTTCTTTAGTGGGCAGCTTCCCAATTCTCTCCCACGCCAACCTCAGCAATTAATGGCACATGCAATTCGGCCACTGAGGACATAATTTCCGGAAGTCTCTTTTTCACAACATCCACTTCTTTGTCCGGCACTTCCAGAATCAATTCATCATGAACTTGGAGAATCAATTTACTTTCTAAGTTTTCCTTTTGCAGCCAGTCTTGGACGGCAATCATTGCCATTTTGATGAGATCAGCGGCCGTTCCTTGCATCGGAGCATTAATAGCCGCGCGTTCAGCAGCTGCTTTTCTTGCGCCGGAAGCCTGCAGCTCCGGAATTTCAAGTCTTCTTCCGAACACTGTCTGGATATATCCCTTTTCCAGAGCATGCTGTCTTGTATCTTCCATGTACTTGGATACTCCCGGATATCTTTGGAAATAACGGGCGATATAGTTCTTAGCATCATGGCGGTCAATATTTAAATTCTTTGCCAATCCGAATGCGCTCATGCCGTAGATCAGCCCGAAATTAATCACCTTAGCAATTCTTCTTTGATCCGGAGTAACAGCTTCCAAGGGTTCGGAGAATACTTCAGCGGCGGTTGCCCTATGGATGTCTTGGTTTTTCTTAAATGCTTCGGTAAAACCTTTATCTCCTGATAAATGAGCCATGATTCTCAATTCGATCTGAGAGTAATCGGCACTGATAATTTTCTTCTCGGCTCCTGCAATAAAAGCCTCCCTCACTCTTCTTCCTTCCGGTGTCCTTACCGGAATATTCTGCAAATTCGGATTAGTCGAAGACAATCTTCCGGTGACGGCCACCGCCTGTTCAAAGGTTGTATGAACCCTTCCATCTCGAGGAGAAATTTGAGTTGGCAGCTTTTCAGTATAGGTAGAAATAAGTTTGGTCAGCGCACGGTATTCCAGCGCGATTTTGGCCAAGGGATAATCCAGGGCGAGTTCTGAAAGAACTTCTTCGCTTGTAGAATAATTTCCCGAGGCGGTCTTTTTCGGAGGTTTGCCGTTGATGAGAACTCCCAACTTATCAAAAAGAATCTCTCCGAGTTGTTTCGGACTAGCCAAATTAAATTTCTCTCCGGCAATAGTCTCACCTTTCTTTGACAGTTCGGATGCTTTTGCTTGAAGTTCTGCCGTCTGCTTAGCCAACAACTGTTTATCGATCAAAACACCGTTTTGTTCCATTCTGAACAAAACACGGCTCGTCGGCATTTCGATTTCACGGTATATTTTTTGAAGATTCGGATCCTTTTCTATCAACCTGCAAAATAAATCGGATAAATGTGCACCGGCATATGAGCGTTCCATCGCAAATTTTGCGCAAGACAGAGTATCAACCTCACTAAAAGTTTTCTTTTTAACGCCTTTGCCTAACAGTACTTCTTCTGTCTGCAGCTCAAACTTAAGCCAGTTGTACGAAAGCTTTTCAATGTAATGGGTTCGATGAGCTTCCAGAACATAATTCTGAAGTAAGACGTCTTCTTTTATACCGTTGAACTCGATCCCTATGTCTGCTAAAACGTGTGCTATGTATTTAGCGTCATAACAGCTCTTTTCAAAAGCCGGATCAGAAAGCCACGAACCGAATATTTGCGTGAACTCTTCAGGGGTAATACCTTGAGGATCAACCCAATTGGTACTAACCGGAACGAACCAGTTTTTACCTGTATTCCAGCCGACGGCGATCCCGCGCAAAGTGTATGTAAAGTCTTTGAAATCAGCGAGCACAAACAAGAAAGGAAGCTTGCCCTCTTTGCTCTGAGAAAGAATCTCTTCAACAAGATGCTTTGCTTCATCCGGAGATTCAATTGTTTGCTGGGAGAACTCTGCCAATTGAACTTCTTTCTCTTCCGAATCGGAAAAAAGATCCATTCCGTCTGATGCGTTTTCTTCAGATTTCTTGGAATCTGTTTTAATTGAACCGCTCTTGGTATCATCCTTCAGGTCTTTGAGAAAAGCGCGAAATTCCAGCCGTTCGTAAAGTTCTTTCAGAGCCGCAACATCAGGCTCTTTAATTTTTAGATCTTCCAACGAGTTGACTTGAGAAGAGATATCGGCATCCTGTTTGATTGTCACCAAAGCTTTAGCAACGGGCAAAAAGGCCAAAGAGTCTCGAAGATTGTCACCGATCTTACCTTTTACCGCAGCAGCGTTCTCAATAATATTTTCCAAAGATCCATATTCTTCAAGCCACTTGGAAGCTGTTTTCTTACCGCATTTCGGAACTCCGGGTACATTATCGATCTTGTCCCCCATCAATGCGAGGTAGTCAATAATTTGTTTTGGGGGTACCCCGAATTTTTCCTTAACCCCTTCAATATCGAGCCAAGTATTTTCGGTGCCCATCGTGTTAATCAAAACAACGTTTTCCGTGACAAGCTGAGCATAGTCTTTATCTCCGGTCGCTATGACTACTTTACACCCCGCTTCTCCGGCAGATTTCGCAATTGTCCCGATAGTATCGTCGGCTTCGATACCATCAACTTGAATCAGAGGAATGCCTTGTTTTCTAACTGCATCAAAAACATCGGGAATTTGCAGTTTAAGATCTTCCGGGGTTTCTTCTCTATTGGCTTTATAGTCCGGATAAATATCTGAACGGAAGGTTTTTCCTTTCGGGTCAAAAACGCAAGCCACATAGTCCGTAGGGACATCTCGTCTTAATGCCCTAAGCATCGAAAGAAAGCCTCTCGTGGCTCCGGTTGGATGCCCTGACTTCGTATTAAGAGGAGGCAGGGCAAAGAAAGCCCGGAAAAGAAAGTGAGATGCATCGATTAATAGTATTGTTTTGCTCATATGTTTTCCCTGCGGACTATTTAAGAGATAGTTCAAACTTGATCTGCATATATTAATAGTTCAAATCCTATTCACAATCTTCAAAGATTCATTTAGAGAAAGGCCAAGATGAGCGGCGAGAAAATGATTTGGACGCAGCCGGATGCTATAAATAAAAAGATTTTTTTAAATAAATCCAAATAGTTCTTTTTTGAAAAACAAATTATTTACTATTTTTTTTACTGTTTATCTTTATAAAAAAATAATAACTAAAACTCATAAATTATTTAAACAAAGAAAACCTGTTTAATTTATTTTTATCTCATTTTGACGAGAAAATAATCCATTTTTCTTTACCTAATATCCAACGCCATGTTTTTTAATGAATATTTTCTTGATTCAAGAAACTAAAAAAAAGATAGTTAGTTTAAAAAAATAATTTTTTTGTAGTAATATGAAGAGGAATTGATTAGTAACGATGTAGAGCCATGGAACCTCAAATCTTAGAACTTAGAAATCTAAAAGCTCAAAGAGACGCATTAGATAAACAAATTGAAGAAGCTTCCAAAAAAGCTCGTGAGGACGCTTTAAATATCTGTC
>UQNA01000080.1 GCA_900542195.1 uncultured Sutterella sp.
CGCTAGGTGTGCGGCCCAATCTTTCAGTAATGAGCTCGAGAGTGATTGTCGGATTAGCTTCATCGCCTTCTACAGCAAGAAGCTTGCCGTCCATTCTTCTTCTGCCGTTGGCAGGCAAACCTTCGCCTGTCATCGGTGTATAGAGCTCGATATGAACGTTGCTGCCGACAAAGCGAACGAAGTCTTTAGCGCGTCTGAGCGGACGATCCACACCCGGGGAAGAGACTTCAAGGCGATCGAAGTCCACGTTGTCCACGGTTAAAGCGGGATTCAAAAGATTGCTGACTTTTTCGCAATCGTCCAATGTGATGCCGCCTTCTTTATCAATAGTGACACGGATAAGACCTCTTGGGAGACGTTCGACGTCAACCAATTCGTAACCGAGACCTTCCACGGTCGACTCAATCAATTCGAAAACCTGAGATGGAACCGCCATTCTGCTGCAACCTCTTAACTAAACCAAAAAAAAAACGGGCGTAAAGCCCATCTATTTACAACCCTTGACAGGTGTATTTCCATACCGGAGGGTACAGAAATACCCGGCAAATTTTTATAATCTGCCGAAATTTTGCAAGCATTGTACTCCTAACTTATTAAAAAAGCGGAAGTTTTTGTAAAAATGGATAAAAAACTACCGCTTCTCCAAAGTTTTTTATTATTTGTCAAGGGGTAATTTTCCCTTAGTAAACATACAGTTATTAATTTCGTCGCCTCGAAGCATAGACAAGACCTCAAAAGACTTTCTCATTTTGAGGCCTCTGCCTGTTTTACCGGAGAATCGACTATCTTCCTGCTCTTGGCGTGCCGGAAGCAGGCTTCCTTCCGCTTCTCGGACCTTTTGCCGCAGGTCTGGTTCCTGCAGAAGATCTTCTTCCCGGTGCTCCTGAAGCTGCTCGAGGACTTGAGCCCGTTCTGCGGGTTCCGCCGGCGGGACTGGCTTTAGGACGGGAAGGCATCGGTTTGGAAACAGGTTCTTTATCCAAGCCGGATTCCTTAATCCATGCTTCAACAACTTCTTTCGGGAGTCTTTCGAATTTGCCGCGAGTTAAGTTGGAAGGCAAATTGATTGAACCGTAACGAGTACGAATCAAGCGTGACACCGGCATGCCGACAGCTTCGAACATGCGGCGGACCTCTCTGTTTCTTCCTTCCGAGAGCTTAACCTGATACCAACGATTGAATCCTTTACCGCCGATTTCATCTAAGGAAGTAAATTTTGCGGGGCCGTCATCGAGCATAACCTTGGTCAAAAGCTTTTCTTTATCTTCTTTAGAGAGCTCTCCTTGAATTCGGACGGCGTACTCTCTTTCGATTTCATACTTCGGATGCATTAAGCGGTTAGCCAATTCTCCGTCAGTCGTAAAGAGCAATAGGCCTTCGGTATTGAAGTCCAAACGGCCGACAGCGATCCATCTGCCGTTTCTCGCGCGAGGAAGATGATCAAAAACCGTCGGCCTGCCTTCCGGATCGTCTTTGGAGACGATTTCTCCGGCCGGTTTGTGGTAAATCAAAACTTGAGGAACGGTCTCAACATGCTTCATTGCCCGTCTGACAGGCTTACCGTTTACGCGGACCAAATCCGTCGGAAGCACGCGCTGTCCGATATAAGCAGGTTCGCCGTTTACGGAGACTCGGCCTTGCGTAATCAGCTCTTCCATATCTCTGCGGGAGCCGAGGCCTGCATCCGCAAGAACTTTATGAAGTTTTTCGCTTACTGCAGGAGCGGAGTCCTGAGCCGGGACGTGCGGCCCTTTAGGAGCTGAAGGACTAAAAGCAGCGGAAGGCAGGTGCAAATCGGCGTTTTCTCCGTCCTGACTTGATTTAAAACCCGCCGGGCGGGGACTTCTAGGTTTAATAGCAGAGGAAGCAGCTGATTTTGCCGTCTGTTTAGGCCTAAAAGGAGTTCTGCGGCCTTTGTTTTGAAATGCCATTTAATGTTTTCCTAACAGTTGAATCTTTTTATTAATTTTTTGATTATCGCTATCTTTTGCGCATTGTGTCCGCTTGATGTCTCTAAATTGGACTATTTCCTTAGAGACTTGCGATAAATTGTTCCATTTTGGCTTTTTTGGAATTAATAGACTCTTGTTCTTTTTCGCGCAAGGCTTTGAACTCTTCGTCATCCATTTTATAGAGAGGAGTGCCTTTGCATTTTTTGGCTAATAGTTCTAAAAATGCTTCGTGAGCCTTCAAATCTTCCTCGCTGGCCTTGATGACAATGTGAGTATCTTCAATGTCATCGAGTTTTTTACCGGACAGAGTCAAACTGTCGATATCCATGGACTCCTGGTCCTGCTTGAGGACTAAGTAAACTTGAGCAAGAAGCTGAGCATCGATTAAAGCACCGTGGCCGTCATTACGGGAAGTTAAATCGATGCCCAAGCGTTTGCACAAAGCGTCAAGAGAGTTTTGCTGCTGAGGAAACACTTTACGGCTGATTTCCAAAGAGTCAATAACATCTACGCAATGATCCCGGAGCTTGCCCTTCCCTATCCTTGTCAATTCCTGATCCAAGAAGGACTCATCGAAGGGAGCATTATGAGCGATTAACTTTGCACCTTTGATGAACGCTAAGAATTCATCGGCGATTTCTTCGAATGTTGGCTTATCTGCCACCATTTCATTGGTAATGTTATGGATTCGAATGGCTTCTTCAGGAATATCTCTTTGAGGATTGATGAAGCGATGAAATTTATTTTCAGAGATACCGTAACGGGAAAGTTCGACGCAGCCGATTTCGATCAGACGGTCTCCCTCTTTAGCTCTAAACCCGGTGGTTTCAGTATCAAAACAAATTTCTCGCACGTATGCCGGTTCTTCCACGCTTTAAGCTCCAGTAGGAAATAACTTTTCAGAAACAGCGAGTGTAGACCTTCTACGAAGATTTTTCAGTAGAACTATTGGTCAAATTCCCGCAGTGACTTCAAACAATGGACTTTCATAAGTCAGCGAGTTCCGTTCCTTTGCGCATCCGTCTGCTTGAATTCTTGCTTTTAACATTTGTGTCCGAGAATTCGAGCGCGCTCAGCTTTTCTTTTAAAAGTAAAAAGTTACCGATTTAACTTTATTTAATCTCAAACAGTCACGCCGACTTCTCGATTTTGTCATAGGCATAAAAAAGATTTTAAGCCAGCTGTTCAGGCCTGTTTTCTGACCTGAGTCTCCTCATTTAAGTTTTTTTTCTAATCTTCTGGGAAAAGACGATTTTTTGCCTTCTTAACGTCAAAAGCGTCTGACGCCAAAGAAATAAATAGGTCTCCAAGAATATTTTCGTCAGATACATATGAGATGTCGTTCGCCTGGCATAAGTCCAAGTAGACCGCAAATGCTGTCCTTTTATTGCCATCAAAAAAGTAATGTCCTTTCAAAATATTCAGGACGATACTTGCAATTTTTTCTTGTTTGCTGGACTGATAAAGATAGCCGGAAAAAATTCCGGTTAGTAGTTTCCTTCTCTCCCTAGAACACTCTACTCCCGTGAGTCTTTGGTTTATTTCGACTATCGCCTCGATACTAATGGGATATGTGTTCATTTATCCTTCAGGTACTCAAATGTTTTTTTGAACAGACGAAAATTAGATTTGAAACGACGAAGAGAAACTGCCTCGTCAGTTGACTTCAAATGTTCCTCATGAAAGACATTGGAGAGTTCTCCATTTCTCTCAGGTCTCTTTTCTTTCTGTATATTGGACTGCTGCATCATTGTCCTCCCAGGTTGTTATATCTTTACCATATTTAAACTTCTACTAGGTGACACGCTACCAATCTCCATGAACCTTCTCATTAGCAAAACTCAGCTTATAGAATCGAAGAACCTCCTGAGGAAATTGGGGATCCAATTATCAAACTATACAAGCCGACGTTGGAGAAAAACATTAAGTTTGTCTAACCAAACCAAGAATACACTCTCCACATGAAAATAATTCTCGCACTGTTTTTTATCAAACAGGTCAGCTAAACACCGCCTATAGGACGGTGATATAACGTTCCTTTGATAAATAGAGCAACATATTTGAACTACAAAATATCACAATCTATCAAAATATATCAAAATCAATCAATTTTATTGATATATATTAATTGATTGATCGATTAATTAACTTTTGCCTTTAAATAGTATTTGGTACTTGGCCCGCGACCTTGTCTGAAAATTATGCCTCGATCTTCCAAGGCGTTCAGTGTACTCAAAGCAGTACCATAAGAAACACCCAAAAAATCCTGAATCTGCTTTCTGCCGCTTGGACCTTTCTTATTAAGAAACTCAACCAATTTTTTATTTCTTTCATTCAGGTCGCCCGGAATTATCCTGACCTTAGGAAGAATAACCTTAATGTATTCGTGGTCACATACCAAGTCGGGCTTAATAGGTAAGTCTTTATAAGAGTCAAAAATAATAGGAATTCCAATCCCGTATTTCTCCATCGCGGAAAGACGCATTAAGACGTCCGCTAATATTCGATTCCTTGGAATTGAAACACCTTGAAGCATCATTTCCTTATTGACCCCTCGGGGAAGTCCTCCAAATGATAAGAACTCCAAACGATCAGAAAAAGAAGTTACGGTGGCTTGGGCATTTTCCAAGGCATAATCACGATGGGCAAAGAGATTTATTAGAGCCTCTCTCACAGCTCTTTCCGGATAATCCGTGACTTCGTTGCGCGTCCCGTCGGACCTTAAAACAAATGGATCGATTTTATGAGTAAATCCGAATCTATTTTGGAGCAATTCTCTAATTTCACAAAATTGCTTGACTATGCATCCAGAAAAAGTATAGATCCCGTCATTCTGGGAGGCTTTTGAGTCGCCTAAGAAAAAACCAACTCGTGTTTCTGCTGTACATTGATCCGACAACCAAAAAGCAGTATTAGAAAAAAAAACTTTAGTGTCTCTTAAACCAAGAGTCTGATATTTCTTTTCATCAAAGGGAAGATCAGCCTTCGTGAAAAATTCTTTTAATGTCCTAAACGTAAGATCTTGGTTTCTACATGCGCGTTGTTCAAAAGGTATCGGATTCCCTTTGATGTAAAGATCTCGAACTTCCTTATCAGTTGCTTCGTACGAGCTAGAGCCTTGACGAATAAAACAACGCCTTTCTTTCTGATTTTTTCCTTCTTGGATAGTCACGTAATAGGGTGGGTCATCTCCTTCCAAAATTGTCACTACTACAATCTTTTTGTTTCTTACAAGATGAGTCTCAGTCTGAACATTTCTCTCTGCACTTGGATGAATTGAAAACTTAAAAATTGAGTGGATTTTCCTCTCCAATTCATCCGGTTTTTCTATTCCTACAACTTTTCCGTCGTCATTCAAACCGAAATAGACCGTTCCTCCGTGCGTATTCAAGAACGCGCAGAAAGTTTTCTTTACATTATCGGTCCACTCTTGTTTGAATTCGATTAATTGGCTTTCGGCAGGCGGAATTTTGATATTCATATAAATTCATACAAATATAGCAACATATTAGCAAATAGAATATCACAATCTATCAAAATCAATCAATTTTGTTGATATATATTAATTGATTGATAGATAGATAAAAATATATCAATCAGCTTTTAGATTAGCCCGAGGGAACAAACAATTCGTCTCTTGAACAGAGCTGACAAAACGCATGAGTATCAGACATCTTAGGACCCAGAATTTGATTCAGGCGATTCAGGCCGTCCGTGATACAAAAACCGATACTCTACAGTCCGCATTCGAAGCACCTGGGAGAAAACTGCTTATAGAGGTCGGATGACAGGCGCCTGCTTTGCTGCCTCATAGCCTCCCCCTGCCTTACCGTTAGCCTATCAGTTTTATTTAAGAGATCAAAAAAATGCCCAAGAACACAAAATTCCGGGCATTTTTTGTTTTTTTGTTTCTGACTAATTAGAAGCCTCAGAGGCAGATGCTGTCATGAATTGACCGCTCAACCAGGCCTTAAGCTTTTCTGCATCCTGGTTTCTTGCCGCTTTATTAGGAGAATCTAAGAAGATAATGGCTACTGTTTTTCCGCCAATCTCAGTTTCCATTGCCAAGCAATAACCTGCTGCTGTAGTCAGTCCTGTCTTCTGTAAAGAAACGTCCCAATTGTCGTTAGCGACGAAACTGTTGGTAGTGCGGCTTGTCACCAAACGGCGTCCGACAGGAATCTGAGCCATCGGGGTTGTAGAAAGTTCGCGGATAAGGTCATACTCACCGGCGCTAGCTAACAATCTTGAAAGGTCAAGTGCAGAAGACTTGTTTTCATTGTTCAAACCGATGGAATCATAGAAAACGGAATCAAACATGCCAATCATGGCAGCTTTGGTGTTCATGTCACGGATAAAACGTGCTTTTCCTCCCGGGAAGGTTCTTGCCAAGAAGTGAGCTGCGCGATTATCAGAACTCATCAAAGCCAGATGCAATGCCTGCTTGCGGGAAAGATACATACCGTTTCTCAATTTGCTGCGGGCGCTGGATCTAACAAAATCTTCTTTAGTTACTTTGAATTTTTGGTCTAAGGAAACACCGGATTCTACGATGACCAATGCTGTCATTAATTTTGTAATTGAAGCAATGGGAAGTCTTTCATCGGCATTTTTTTCGTAGAGAACTTCGTTGCTGTCCATGTCATAAGCAAGAACCGCTGTCGTCTGAAGTCCCAACGGATCGGAAGAACCTCTGAGTCCATGAAGCTGAGCGTAGGAAGGGCCTCTAACTTTGCGTACGGCATATCTCTTTTTGGAAACTTTCTTGGAAGCGGCAAACTTTCTGCTTGTTGTTGTCTTACCGGCAGTCTTTCTTACTGACTTGTTAGAAGCAGCTACCACCGCTTTTTTACGAACATTCTTCTTTGCAGAGACTTTCTTTGTCTTAACTGCTTTTGCTGATTTTTTCTTGACTGTCTTAGTTGCCGTTGCCTTGGATTTTTGAGGTGCTGCGTCGGCAGCCGGGGAAAGCGCTAAAGAAAAGGCTAAAAAAACTGAACAAAAAAAGGACGCCCATGTGCGCATTTACATATTCTCCCGAACCGAGTTATTTGTTTCCTTTTTTTATTTTGACATCTTTTTTATTTACTTAACTAAACTCCATATAAAAAATTACAAAAATGGATAAAACTATTTCTTAAAAAGGGAACTTTCCCTTAAGTAAATAAAACCAAAATAGTTATTACTTGGTAGAAACACCTAGAAAATAGTGTAACGGCTGGAAATATTAATTTATTAATAAATTCCAGCCGAAAAATTAATAATATTAAAAGCCTCGTGAAGAACCGATTAATGAGTCCCAAACTTTGTTCAGTCTTTTAACACTTACCGGCATGGGCGTTCTAAGTTCCTGAGCAAAAAGAGAAACTCTTAGCTCTTGAAGTAAATTCTCAAATTCTTCCAGACGCGGATCTTCTACACCCCTTCTTGCGGCTTTTTCTCTATTGAGCTTTATTGTTAGCTTATTAATCTCTTCTGCTTTTTCCGCATCTTTTAAAGGATCTTTTCTATACTTTTCTAAACGAACTTCAACCGCTTTTAAATATCTCGGATAATTTCTCAAAATATTAATTGACTTGTTTTCTATAAAATTCTTAGAAAACATTTCTTTTAATTGGGAATTAATATTTTCATTTAATTCCTTAATATTTTTAAAAGCATTTAATTTCTGGTTTACCCCTGCGGCTTGATTAACGATCTGTTCAATTAATCGCGAAATCTCCAAGGCTATAAGGTCCAATTTACCCTTACTTTCCTGGCACATAACCCCAAATTCT
>UQNA01000081.1 GCA_900542195.1 uncultured Sutterella sp.
ATAGGTAATTTCCCTAGCAAGCAACTTTGTTCAATGGCCGCGTTGATTACTTGAGACTTCAAATTTTCAAAGCTTTCAAAAGCTTGTTTCGCAAATGGCAAACTTGAACCGATAATCTGGGCAGACTGAAGAGACTTCAAACTCTTATCTAAATACTTAATTTGCTCTTTAAGCTGGAAACGTATAAGTTTCCTGATGCCTTTTTTATGAACTTCTTTGGCTTCTTCCGGTTCATCAAAGACTTCAATGGAACAATAATCACCGCGGTCTGCAATAGCAGGGTGACCTATCAAAGAAACACCCTTTCTTCGGATTTCCATCACTTCGGGGAGCTCTCCGAAAGTCCAGTCCACAATTTCTTCCTGCAAGTCTTCAGCTACTCTGGAATCCATAGAAGCCACTTGCTGGAAATAATCCTTGGCTTGCTGACTGAATTCGCTTCTCAGCTTCGGAAGACTTCTATCCATTCCAACCTGCCGGCCGTGCTCATCTACAACTTTGTAATTCATCCTTAAATGAGGCGGAAGATTTTCGACCTTGAAATCCGCCTTATTGATTTCAATCCGGAATTGCTCTGCCGCCTCCCGGCTGATGGCCTCAAGAAGACCGCCCTCAGGCGTTTCATGAGCCTGCGCAAAACTCTTTGCCCAGTCAGGAATCGGAACAAAGTGACGGCGCAGTCTTTGCGGAAGTCCTTTCAAAAGAGCCGCTGTTTTTTCTTTGACCATTCCCGGCACCAACCATTCCATCTGCTCTTCGCTGATTTGGTTCAGAGCGTAGAGAGGAACCGTTAAGGTCACACCGTCTCTGGGAGATCCCGGATCAAAGTTGTAGCTGACGGCCATAGGAATACCCGCAGCTTCAATCTTCTTAGGAAAGTATTCGATAGTAATGCCCGAAGCATCATGTCTCATCAAATCCTTCTTAGAGAGGAAGAGCAACTTCGGCTCTTTAGCTTCGTTTTCTTTTCTCCACTTTTCTAACGTAGAAACACTGCAGACCTCTGCACCGAGACGAGAGTCATAAAAAGCAAAAATCTGCTCGTCATCGACCAAAACATCCGGACGGCGAGATTTATGTTCCATGTCTCGGATATCTTTAATAAGAGATTTGTTGTGCTGCCAGAAAGGTGCCTGAGAATCAAAATCTTCATTGACCAAAGCCTCTCTAATGAAGATTTCCCTGGCTAACTTCGCATCTTTAGGAGCAAAGTTCACTCGTCTTTGTCCGTAAACAGGCAAACCGTACAACGTGCCTTTCTCAAAGGCAATCACGTTTCCGGCGTTTTTCTCCCAATGAGGATCCGACCAAGATTTATTGATTAAATGTGCACCGACTTTTTCCAGCCACTCTGGTTCTATATTAGCTATGGTACGGGCATACAAACGCGAAGTCTCGACGATTTCGGAAGCCATGATCCACTTACCGGCTTTTTTAGCCAGTGCCGAACCGGGCCACGGCCAGAACTTGATTCCACGGGCTCCGGCAAAGGGAGGACTTCTCCAATCAGGCTCAACAATCCGATTCCCGATACTGCCGAGCAAACCGCTTAACAACGCTTTGTGAAGCTGTTCATAGGTTGCGGGCGCCGTATTTAGTCTCCAGCCGAGCTCGGTGACCATTTCTTTGAGCTGACGGTGCACGTCTCTCCATTCCCGCAGTCTTCTAGCGGACAAGAAGTTCGTCTGGAACTGTCTTTCCAGCAAACGATTACTCTTTTTATTTGCTATTGCATCCTGTGCATAGTTCCAAATCTTGAGATAACTCAAGAAATCACTCTTATCGTCTGAAAATTTCTTATGGGCCTGATCAGCCTGCGTCTGCTTATCTAACGGACGTTCTCTCGGATCCTGAACGCTAATGGCCGAAGCGATAATCAGGACTTCAGATAATGCTTGATTATCTTGAGCCGCCTGAAGCATACGGGCTACTTTGGCATCGACGGGAAGCTTTGCCAATTCTCGGCCGACCTTTGTCAACTCCCCTTCGCGAGCAGTTACGGCGTTTAATTCAATCAGCAAATCGTACCCGTCAGTAATAGCTTTAGGCATCGGCGGTTCTACAAAAGGAAATTCCCGGACATCAGAAAGATGCAGAGACTTCATCCGCAGAATGACCGTGGCTAAGGAGCTTCTTAAGATTTCAGGATCGGTGTATTTGGGGCGCTTTTCAAAATCCTGTTCGTCATACAGACGAATACAAATGCCGTTGGAGACACGGCCGCAGCGTCCTGCTCTCTGCTGAGCAGCTGCTTGGCTGATTGGTTCAACTTGAAGTTGTTCTACTTTATTACGGTAGGAATAACGCTTTACTCGGCCAAGACCGGAGTCCACCACATAGCGGATGCCCGGGACCGTAATTGAAGTCTCGGCAATGTTTGTAGCGAGCACAATTCTTCGAGCTCCGCTCGGACGAAAAATCCTGTCTTGCTCTTCAATGCTCAGGCGAGAAAACAAAGGAAGAATCTCCAAGCCGGGCTTAGGATTTCTGCCTAGTGCATCAGCCGCCTCTCGAATTTCTCGTTCTCCGGGCAGAAATACCAATATATCTCCGGGACCAGAGTGAAGAAGTTCGTCACATGCATCAGCGATGGCCTCCATTAAGGTTCGGTCATCGTTTTCGTCTTCTTCGATAACGGGACGATAGCGGATTTGCACGGGATACAGTCTTCCCGAGACATTGATAACGGGGACAGGCTTGCCGCCGTTGACTTGATCAAAGTGTTTTGCAAAACGTTCCGAATCGATAGTGGCGGAAGTAATAATGACCTTTAAATCAGGGCGCTTCGGCAGAATTTGTCGAAGATAACCAAGCAAGAAGTCAATATTGAGACTTCTTTCGTGGGCTTCATCAATGATGATGGTGTCGTATTTTTTAAGAAGAGGATCGGTTTGTGTCTCCGCAAGCAAAATACCGTCGGTCATGAGTTTAATGCTGGCACCGGCTTCCATCTCGTCTTTAAAACGGATTTGATAGCCGGCGACCTCACCGACTTTTGTTCCGGTTTCTTCGGCAATTCTTTTTGCGATGGATACGGCGGCAATTCTTCTCGGCTGCGTATGACCGATTAGTCCCTTTTGTCCTCGACCTAACTGAAGGCAGATTTTAGGAAGCTGAGTAGTCTTACCCGAACCGGTTTCTCCGGAAACAATCACAATCTGATTATTCTTGATGGCCTCACGGATGTCATCGGCCCTTTCAGAAACAGGAAGGTTTTCCGCCAACTCTAATTTTGCAGGAACGTTTCGGAAAATCTCACGACCTTCTTTTTCCCCGCTGACTCTTACGCGTCTCGGTTTGTTCTCCGTTTTCGGCTTGGCAGGTTTAACGGGCTCGGTCTTCTTGACCTCGATTTTCTTTAAATCGGCTAGAGAAGTTAACTTTTGCCCTTTTTCTTGGCTGGGAACCGGCTTTGTTTTCTTTTTTTCTTGCCGAACTTCCGGTTCCCGGGTCTTTTCTTGCTTTTTAAGATCCGAATCTTCTCGCGGGAGGGGCTGGTTGCTCGACGCCTGTCCCCTTCCCTTGGAAGCGGCAGGTTTATTTCTGCCTGCAAAAGCCATTAACTCTTTGAGCTGTTCCGATGTAGCCTGCTTTGCGCCGGAAACCACCATCTTAGGCTGTAGTTTTTTCTTCTTCGTGAAATTCGTTTCTTGAGCAGAAGCCGCTGCCTCAATTTCAGGCTGTTTTGCTTTAACTTCCTGCCATTTATCTTTTAAATCTTGGAGTGAAGAACTCATTGCTTTAATTTTTCTCATAACGAGCTCATTATAATTATTTGAATTCGGCAATCTTTTTTGAGAAAGACTCATGACGGACACACAAGAAGAGAAAAACTTAGAACAAGAGGAGCTCCAAGAAGAGGAAGAGTCCATTGCTCCCTGGGTGCAATGGTTCAGAGGAGTTGCTCCGCATATCCACTCTATTAAAAATCAGACTATCGTTATCGCCGTTTCCGGGGAAATGATTGAACGAGGCAAGCTGGAAAGTTTTATTCATGACGTCAGCGTTATTTCCGCTCTCGGCTCCAAACTTGTCTTGGTTTACGGTGTCCGTCCGCAAGTCGAAAGACTCTTAAAGCTACAAAACATCCAGCCTTCTCTTTCCAACAACATCCGTATTACGGATCCGGAAACACTCTCCTGCGTCAAAGAAGCCGCCGGAGAAGTCCGCCTGGATATTGAAGCGGCTTTTTCTCAGGGGCTACCGAACACTCCGATGGCGCACAGCCATGTGAGAGTCGTCAGCGGCAATTTCGTTATTGCCCGTCCTCTCGGAATCATCGATGGCATCGATTTCAAATTAACGGGAATTGTCCGCAAAGTGGATTCCGAAGCCATTCATCAGCAGCTTAATAACAAGAATATCGTGCTGGTTGCTCCTTTAGGTTTTTCTCCCACCGGAGAGGCCTTTAACCTTACTTTGGAGGATGTTGCATCTTCCATTGCGGGTGCAATTAAAGCCGACAAGCTGGTTCTTCTGTCTGATGTTGACGGTGTAAGACGATTTGGAGAGGTCATCAGCGAACTGACCGCTGAACAAGCCGAAGAGTTTGTAGAGAAAGGCCTGGTTGATCAGGAAGACATCTACAACCTTGGCTATGCCTTAAAAGCCATCAAAAAAGGCGTGGACCGCGTGCACATTATTCCGTACTTCCTGGACGGCGGCATTCTCGGAGAGCTGTTTACGCATGACGGAGTGGGCACTTTGATTACTGAAGAGCATATGGAATCCATGAAGACAGCCACCATTGACGATCTTCAAGGCCTCATTAAGCTTCTTCAACCGTTGGAAGAAGACGGAACTTTAGTTAAGCGTCCGAGAGAGAAACTGGAAGCCGATATTTCCAAGTTTATTGTTCTTGAACACGACGGCATTATTTACGGCAGCGCCGCTTTATATGCCTTCCCGGAAGAAAAAATCGGTGAAATGGGTGCCTTGACCGTCCATCCCGACTATCAAGGCAAAGGCGAAGCCGACAAGCTTTTAAGACAAATCGAAAAACAAGCCAGAAAAGAGGGTCTTACCCGTTTGTTTGTCTTGACAACTCGAACCGCACACTGGTTCTTGAAGAAAGGCTTCAGAGCAGCTTCTTTAGAAGAGCTCCCTCTCAAGAAGCGAGATCTTTACAACTGGCAAAGAAGATCGCAGATTTTTATCAAAGACCTTTAAGAGCCTATAAGCCGCAATCACAAATTAATTGAGCGTACCGAGGATTTGCCGATACGCTCAATTTGTTTTTACCGTTTCTTCAACGACAGCCAGTTGTCTTTCATAGAGTCTTCCGCTTCAGAACCGAGTGATTGAAGAAAAGATTATTTCCATTGCTCTTAACATTTAAGCCTTCATGAAAACCGACACCGAAACCGGTGGTGTATGGCTTTCGATATTGCTTTTTCGTCAACGAATTATGGAGTGGTTTTCATAGCTTTATCCCGCTGAAGTTCGAAGAGTGCGTTGGATTTTTTGCACATGCTCTAAGGTCAAGCCTGTTATGGCAACGATTTTTTCTATAGGTTCACCGAATTTAAGCATTTTTTTTGCAATTTCAACTTTTTCCTCAGCCTTTCCTTCAGCCTTCCCTTCAGCTTTTCCTTCAGCCTTACTTCTTTCCGCAATGATTTCTTCGATTCCTTTCATTTCTTTTTTACACCGGAGCAGGTATGTTTTTCTGGAGTTCGGCTACTTCGTCTAAAGAAAGGCCTGTGCTTTTGGAGATAGCTTCCAAAGAACCGATTCCAAGCATAAGGAGGTTTTTAGCAATTTCAACTTTTTCCTCAGCCTTTCCTTCAGCTTTTCCTTCAGCTTTTCCTTCAGCTTTTCCTTCAGCTTTTCCTTCAGCCTTACTTCTTTCCGCAATGATTTCTTCGATTCCTT
>UQNA01000082.1 GCA_900542195.1 uncultured Sutterella sp.
TTATTTCAAGCAAATAGAGTTATTTTTAAACTTTATTTTTAGGGCGTTTTTGTTTTATTTTTTACCCATTCCAAATCTGTTTCGATACCAAAATTTGGCTAAAAATCACTTCTTTGTAAGCTGACCTCTGCTCTTACGCATAAACCGAAAGAAAAATTTCTAAGTTTTTTTCTAAAAATTGATAAGTCTTGAAAAATCAGTAGAAAGTTTTGGCCTTCCACATAAGTAGAAAACGACCTTTCCACGGACCGAAGAATCTATGCAGCTGTGCGTTCAATAACACGCTCATCCTCAGGGGAAGACCTACATGTGGGTTCTTTTCGTTAGTCCTGAAGGTTATCGCCGCCTTCTTCAGCCGAGATGTCGACCCATCTGGCTTGCATAACGCTAAGTCTTAACCATGCCAGCTCGACAACGGCAATTGCGCTCGCTAGATACAGCGGCATGCGCACGTTAAAAAAGGCTCCGAAGAGCCTCTGCTTTATGTAAAGTTTTTTTATTCCACTCTTTCTCCGTGGAGAGAAAGGTCTAAGCCGACGCGTTCTTCTTCAGCTGATACACGCAAGCCGATCAAAAGATCCACAATCTTCAAAAGAACATACGTTACGACAGCCGCATAGATAAAAGTGGCAATGACACTTTCAAACTGAATCCATAGCTGTTCTGCAACTGGCTTCATGGTTTCACCTGTAATCATGTCTGTCGCAAACACCCCGGTTAGAAGAGCTCCGACAATCCCGCCGACACCATGGACACCGAAAGCATCTAAAGAATCGTCATAACCTAATTTGTATTTAAGCCATGTTGCACCGAAATAGCACACGAATCCGCCGCAGCAACCGATAAAGAGAGAGGCAGCCGGCGTAACAAAACCGGAAGCAGGAGTGATGGCTACTAAGCCTGCGACAGCCCCCGATATTGCTCCTAGTACTGTGAACCTCTTATTTACGACGTATTCACATATCATCCAGGTAAGAGCAGCTGCAGCCGCAGCAATTTGACTTACTACGATCGCCATAACTGCTCTGGAGTCTGCTGCTAAGCCGCTTCCGCCGTTAAAGCCGAACCACCCGATCCACAGGAAACAAGCTCCGGTAAGAGCCAGCACGAGGTTATGCGGAGCCATCACTTCTTTACCATAGCCTAAACGCTTGCCTAAATATATGCAGGCAATAAGACCAGCCACGCCGGCATTGATATGAACAACGGTTCCGCCGGCGTAGTCCAACGCACCGGCTTTAAACAACCAGCCTTCATCTGCCCATACCCAGTGACAAACTGGTGCATAGCAGAAAAGAGACCACAAAATCATGAAAAGGAAAAGGGCAGAGAACTTGATTCGTTCTGCGAAGGCACCGCACATAAGAGCAGGTGTCAAGATGGCAAATGTCATCTGGAACATCATGAATAGCATCTCAGGGATGGATCCGTGCAAGGTGTCAATCTGGATGTTTTGGAGAAAAACATTGTCGAAATTGCCAATGAACCAGTTTCCACCCGAGAAAGCGAGAGAATATCCAACCGCATACCAGACGATGGTAACCGCACAGCAAATAGCAAAACTTTGCATAACAACGGAGAGAACATTCTTTTTTCTCACCATCCCGGCATAAAAGAGTGCAATTCCCGGAATAGTCATAAAAAGGACTAATGTCGTAGCGACCATCATCCATGAAACATCGGCCGCATTCATCTCATCTGCAGCCCATGCAGACGATGAGAGGGCAAGTAAGGTAAATAAAGAAAGTTTGAGCCAACTCATAATGCAGCCTCCCCAGTTTCCCCGGTTCTAATGCGAATACACTCTTCTAGCGGTGTGACAAAAATTTTCCCGTCGCCAATTTTTCCTGTCCTTGCAGCTTCGCAAATTTTTTCAATCGCTAAATCAACTAAAGCATCCGGACACGCAATGGAGAGACTTACTTTTGGAAGGAAGTCAACCACATATTCGGCTCCTCTATAAATCTCTGTATGACCTTTTTGCCTTCCGAAGCCTTTAACTTCAGCGACTGTAATGCCGCTTATTCCTAGTTCCACAAGTCCTTCTCGAACTTCATCGAGTTTGAACGGTTTAATGATTGCGGTTATAAGTTTCATTTTTTCCTCTGATTAGTTGGTATTAACAACAATCAGAGCTATGCATAAATCGTGCCAATTCAGGGTTTTTATCCAGAAAATAGGTTCTCAGAAAAAGACGTATGAAAAATCGAAGGAACCAAGACGAAAGAGAGGAATTTTCTACTGTATATTTTTTAGCACTCAGCCTCGAAAAATATAAAAGTTAAGGAGTAGAAATGAAAAAAAGGTTTTTACTGAAGTTACTTGCCGTATCGGCTTTTGCTGCTTCTCTGGGAACTGCTTCCATGGCAGCAGAACCCGTTACGATCAAAATCGGGGCGAGTCCAGTCCCGGCCGGAGATATCCTGAATTTTGTTAAGCCAAAGCTGGCAGAAAAGGGAATTAATCTGAAGATCATTGAATTTTCTGATTATATTCAGCCAAACCTTGCTCTCTCGGATAAAGAAATTGATGCCAATTTCTTCCAGCACAAGCCATTTATGGATAAATTCGCTGCAGATAGAGGTTTAAAACTTCATGCAATGCCGGGAATTTTTATTGCTCCTATTGCGTTGTATTCCAATAAAATCAAAGATGTAAAAGAGATTAAGAAGGGCGATAGAATCACTATTCCAAATGATCCTACAAACGGCGGAAGAGCGCTTCAGTTGTTGGCATCTGCTGGCTTACTTAAGCTCAAAGACAACGTAGGTCATTCCGCTTCTATCGAAGATATTGTCGAAAATCCTCTTAAATTGAAGATCATCGAGGTCGAAGCTGCGACTCTTCCTAGAACTTTGGACGATGTGAAAGCAAGTGTCATCAATCAAACCTATGCGTTAAGCTCCGGATTAAATCCTGTGAAAGACGCCATTATCATTGAATCCAAAGACTCTCCTTATGCCAACATTGTGGCAGTAAGAGAAGGGGACCAAAATAAACCTGAAATCCTAGAGCTGAATAATACGTTAAGAACCCCGGAAGTTAAGGCTTTCATCCTCGACCACTTCAAAGGTTCATTAATTCCATCCTTTTAATCAACATGAAAAAATTACTAATCTCTTTAGCACTCGTTTCGCTCGCTTCTGGAGCATTCGCTGCTGACACTCTCAAAGTTGGTGCATCGCCGGTGCCTCATGCCGACATTCTCAAAGTCGTTCAGCCGGCTCTGAAAGAGAAGGGCATTGATTTGAAGATTATCGAGTTTTCTGATTATGTCCAGCCGAATTTAGCCTTATCCGACAAAGACTTAGATGCTAACTTCTTCCAACACCTTCCTTACTTGGAATCTTTTTCTAAAGATCATAGATTAAACCTTGTTTCCGCCGGTCCCGTTCATATTGAACCGATGGGCGTTTATTCCAACAAGGTCAAAAATCTTAAGGAATTAAAGAAAGGAGCCAAGATCGGTATCCCAAATGATCCGACTAACGGCGGAAGAGCTTTGCAGGTATTAAATGCCAACGGCGTCTTGAAAATGAAAGAGGGAGTTGGTGTTAACGGAACCCCTTTGGATATCGTTGACAATCCTCTGAAAATTAAGATCGTCGAAGTTGAGGCTGCAACACTGCCAAGAGCCCTGGAAGATCTAGATGCTGCAGTAATTAACTCCAACTTTGCTCTCGGTGCAAATTTGAACCCTTCGAAAGACGCTATTGCAATTGAGCCTAAGGATTCTCCTTACGCTAACGTAATAGCTGTCCGCAAAGGAGATGAAAACAAACAGGAAATCAAAGAGTTGATGTCTGTTCTGAGATCTCCGGAAGTTAAAAATTTCATAGAGAAAAAATACGATGGTGCCGTAGTTCCGGCCTTCTAAGGGGATTTTTCTGTCGCACCCTAAAATGTTAGTTACTAAGGCTGATAGGAATTCAACCCATTCAGAACTTAGTAGCTAACAACTAGAATAAAAAATCCCGGGTCTGTTCAATCCGGGATCAACGAATAAAGCTCTGAAAGTAAAACGAACTGTCTTTAGCAAGGAAGATAATAAAAATAACGTCTTATTGGTAATGCAAAGACATAAAAGGCACACTTCCTTCACCTTTACAGCGTTCTAATTCCTCTATCTGATCTTCCGAGTCAAGTTCAAATCTTTTTTCAATGTCAATATCAACAATCTGGATTTTGTTGCCTTTGAGAGTGAGACGAGCCCAGTAAGAAGTGCGCTGTCCGTCTAAAATCAGACAATCAACAGTTCTATACATAAACAATTTCTTGATATTTACATTTGCAGTTGCCTGGCATGCGAATAACTGAGAAATATCATCACCGGCTTCAACCCTCACTGAGTCTTCTAGACCGGCAGATAATCCGACTATTTTGTTATTTTTTAAAGTTAAGCTGCCGCCCAAATGTTTACTATCCAAGCTGCATTCATCTGCGGAAAAGGAAAAACTTCCAACGGAATAATCAGAGATACTTTTCTCAAAAACGCAAGTTGTTACATCTAAATTAAGAATCTTAGACACTTTGATAACCTTCAATTCGTTTACAAGTTTGCCTTCTGTTGTTGAAATATTCGTATTTTTTTCCTTTGCGATCAACCTCGTAAACCCCGATTCTGACTCACTTTGAGTTAAATTACGCACTTTCCTGTAAGGGTTTTATCTTAGCTTAGTGCCTATTTATACAATTCTTAAATAAAAGATTTTTTTGACGGCTAATAAAGAGAAATAACAATCCCCAAAATAAAAAGAAAAATAATTTTGAATTAAAGTAAAGGAGCTAAACTTATGTAAGAAGATAAAGTTAAAAATGTAATAGATATAATTAAAAATATGGATAAAAAAGATAAATTAAGATTAGGAATATGCTTAACTACAAGTGATTGGAGTAATATTTTATATAATAAAACTGAAATGTATGAGAAGTTTGATACTATGTTAAAAGAAGTTGACGAAGAGTATAGAACTACTTTAATAAATTTTGCTAAATATAAACTTGTAATGTTTACAATGGCTAAAATAATGGAAATAGAACAAGCTGGAAGAAATAAAGTTGCACTATATTTGTTTAACACTTTATAAGATAAAAATAGCTATACTTTAAGAAAATTTGCTATTTTTATTGAAAAATTATGTAAAATATGATAATATATAATACGATACACTAGATTGCTGTGTCATAATTCTCTTTTTTCACTAAATAGTGAGAGAAATATTTTCTCTAGCTTTTAGTTTTACATATAGTAGGTTATTAACAACAAAGCTATTTAAGGAGGAAAATACTATGCTTGAAAAAATTTTAACAAAGCTCGTGCAAATGGCAAATCCTGAACGGGATGTGAGTGTAGAAAAAATTGGTAAACATTTTTTTATGCACGCACACGATACTACTGGATGCAATAATTATCTGTTAGAAGGACAGTATAGCTATGATGAAGTTGTAGCTCTGAATAAGCTATCAGCTGACAAGACAGGAAAATATCATTGTGGTTTCGGCTTTTGCAAAGAAATTGGGCCTGTTGCATTTATAGGCGTGTGCAATCCACATTTTTGTACTAATTCTGGATACTTTCAATATAATGTTCACGAATATGGTACATCACGTGATGATAGTGAATATTATTGGAAAGTGTACTCTGATGAGGTTGCAAGGAAAATTGGAAACTATACAGTTTATGGATTTTTTGGAATCGAAGCTGTGGCAACCAAGG
>UQNA01000083.1 GCA_900542195.1 uncultured Sutterella sp.
GGCAGGCAAAGGCCAAAAAACCGGCTTCAACATTATGGTTGTCTTGAGTTTGATTGGCCTGTTGACTGCTTCTTGGCGTATAAGCGGCACTATTCCATATTTAGTAAGCTTTGCCGTTAATCTAATTTCCCCGGATTATTGTCTTTTCTTCGCTTTTGTTCTAAATGCAGCATTAAGCCTTCTTATCGGAACGGCCTTCGGTACCTCTGCCACTATGGGCGTTATTACCATGTCAGTTTGTATGGCGGCCGGTGCTGATCCGATGCTTGCCGGGGGAGCCGTACTTGCAGGATGTTATGTAGGCGACCGCAATTCTCCTGTATCTTCCAGCGCGTCGTTGGTTGCTGTGGTAACGAAGACAGATCTCTATCAGAACGTTCGATTGATGTTTGTCAGCGCCGCCATTCCATTCATCTTGAGCTGCCTGATTTATCTCGGTTTCGGCTTAAGTCAAACATACCAAGAAATCCATATGTCGCTAGGAGATCAGTTTGCTCAAGAATTTGTGATGAGCTGGTGGTCCGCTGTACCGGCAATTATTTTGTTGGGATTGATTTTTGCCAAGCTCGATATTAAAAAATCTATTTCAATCAGTGTGTTGAGCGCGGTAGTTTTGGCATTTATTCTGCAAGAAAGAGGAGTGGAGGAGATTCTTAAAACATTATTTTCCGGCTATGTTTCCAAAGATCTTTCTCTTTCTAAAATGCTGAATGGCGGAGGTTTCTTATCGATGGTTCCTGTCGTCATTATTATTTGTATTTCGTGTACTTACTCCGGACTCTTTGAAGGAACCGGTCTCATCAATACATTGAAGAACGGCGTTGAAAAGATTTCTAAAACCAGCAGTCCTTTTACGGCGATCTTATTAACTGCTATTACTACTGCTCTTATCTCCTGTAATCAAGTTCTAACCGTGATTCTTACAAAGCAGCTTTGTACCAATATTCAACCTGACAAGCAGAAGATGGCAATTGATTTAGAGAACTCTTCTATTTTGATTCCGGCTCTTATTCCTTGGTCCATTGCGGGTGCTGTTCCAATTGCAACCATCGGTGCTCCTGTATCAAGCGTAATAGGTGCATTTTTCATTTATTTGGTCCCGCTTTATTGGTTGGTACGTGAGAAGGCTGTCCTTGCAAAAGAACGACGTTGAAAATTGCTTGCTTACAATGGGAGGGTCAGATCCTATTCATCTAAGGAAGCTTCTATAGTGTCGATATCGTTCAGATATTAATAAGGAGATATCGAATCATGGAAGTAAAAGTTCCAGAAGTCTTCACAAAGTATATTAGTTCGTTTTCCGGATGCATGGGAGGAAATCCGGAAGCTCCGATTTGGCTGTGCATTGATCATTCATGCAAAACCCCTGATGTCATTACACCATCATTCTTTGATGCTCCTATCGAGGATATTAGCGGCTTGCTTAAGGGGCTTCCTGCATCTTGTCCGGTTTCATCCTCCATTGCAGCCCTGGCAAACGATATCGTTGGCCAACCCGCTGAGGATGTGGGCAAAGTCTTTAATGACAAGGATCCTAAAGCACAATCTATTCTCACTCTGGCAGTTTCTCCGTTTAGTTTCGGCGACAATCCTGTTCAAAACTGGAAAGAGGAAAAAGTTATTGAAGTAGACGGCAAAAAACTTAGTTTCGCTGAATACACAGGACTCCCGGAATTTAAAGATTATTGGGATTTCTTGATCGCTCAAAGAGGAAAAGTCTTTGCAGAAGCTGCTAAAAAGTATGCTCCGAAAGTAATTGTTTGCGAAGGCATTAATAAATACAAAGAGTACTTCAAACTTTGGCAGGCTGATTTGACTAACGTCCGTGCGCATGACGCTTTCTATTACGCTCCTATTATCGGCATGGATGGAAAGCCTGTAGGAATGGTTTTTGCAACGGATCTGTTTGGAACACCAAACGGAATTGACAATACATACCATATCGAAAGAATAGCTCTTCAAATTCGTCATTTTGCCGTTGCAGAATTAGGAGATAAGGTTTTCGGATCATTCGTCGGTCCGAATTTCTAAAAACCAAGCTAGCACGCGTAAAACGCTTGGTTTTACGTCGAAATGAAGGTAGGATCCTTGGAAATTTACTTTTTTAAGCTGTTATGAAAAGGATCCTGCTTACCGGTGCTACCGGAAGATTAGGCTCTGAGTTGCTTCAGAGCCTTAATTCGTCTTATGAGGTCTTCGCTCCGACAAGAGGAGAGCTTCCCTTGAGCCCTCAAACTGATTTCTACTCCTTCTTTCTGCAGACTAAGCCTCACACAGTTATTCATTCGGGAGCGTTGTCAGATGTGGATTATTGTGAATCTCACCGGGAGGAAGCAGAAGAAACCAACGTATTAGCTCCTCAAAAACTTGCTGAAGCTTGTCGAAAATTAAATATTCGCCTCATCCATATATCTTCCGACTACGTTTTCAGCGGAGAAAAGGGTGCTCCCTACACGGAAGAAGATGAAATCGGTGGGAATCCGAACTTTTATGGACAGACAAAAGAAAGGGCAGAAAAGGCAATTTTGAAAGAGAATCCTGAGGCAATTCTTCTCCGAGTAGCATGGCTTTACGGGAAGAAGGGCCCAGACTTTGTCAGTTCTATAATGGATAAATTACGTGCCGGAAGCTCTCGAATACAAGCGGTAGAAGATCAATTCGGAAGTCCGACCAGTATCGCTGACCTGTGCACTCATATCCCGTATTTCATAGAACGTGAGGATGTTAAGGGCGCCTTCCATCTGGTCAATGAAGGCTGCGCCAGCCGATTAGAAATGGCAAAAGTTATTGCAGATGAATTTGGCTTAGTCTGTGAGGTGTGCGGAGTGACTTCAAAGAACTTTCCTCGTCCTGCAAAGAGACCGAAAAATACTTCGCTGCGAAGCTTGAGATTACAAGAAGCAAAAATACCTCCAATGCCCAATTGGGAAGCATCGCTAAGAGAATTTGTCCGCAAAAACAAAAAAGCGCCGGAATAATCCACAGCGCCTTTTAGTTTGGTCGAAGCTTGTTATAGATTTTTTGCTTTTCTGTAAGCAACAAGATCTTCAACGGATAGAACGGTTAGACTATGCTCATCTCCGAATTTGCAGATTTGCGGGAGACGCATCATTGTGCCGTCCGGGTTCATGACTTCGCACAGAACACCGCAAGGATTTAATCCGGCCAAACGCATTAAATCAACCGTGCATTCTGTGTGTCCTCTTCTTTCTAAAACACCGCCGGCTCTGGCGCGCAGAGGGTAAACATGACCCGGTCTTAAAAGATCTGTCGGTTTTGCATCCGGATTGGCAGCGGCTTTAATGGTAGTGACTCTGTCTTTTGCGCTGACGCCGGTAGTGCAGCCTTGTGCAGCCTCAATAGAAACGGTAAATGCAGTTCCTTGTGTGTTGGTGTTGTTAGGAACCATCTGAGGAAGCTCTAAGCGCTTACAGTCTTCGTCACGAAGACAAATACATACAATGCCGGAGCACTCTCTGATCATTAGAGCCATCTGCTGTTCTGTCAAGAAATCTGTGGAGTAAATCAAGTCCCCTTCGTTTTCTCTATCTTCATCATCGACCACCAGAACACCTTTTCCGGCTCGGAGGTCGGAAAGAGCTTTTTCTACTCTTTCAATAGAATCTTTTCCGTATTTATGAAGTAAATTTTCTGCCTGTGACATTTCTAGCTTTCTCTTTATTTTAAGAATTTCCGTGATCTTACCAATGATTGCTGCAGATATCTTACAAAAACAAAATTACCTTTCAAAATTACTCGTTAATTGGGATTCTTGGTAAAATTTCGGAACTATTCAAAGGAGAAAGAATTGTTAGTAGCAACACCATATTCAAACGACGAAATTTGTCAGCATTTCGGACATGCACCACAATTCAAACTCTTTACTGTTGAAGACGGTAAAGTAGTTGAATCAGTTGTTATCGATACCGTTGGAAGCGGTCATAACGCATTGGCAGCCTTCTTAGCTGACCATAACGTTGATATCGTCATCTGCGGAGGCATTGGTCAAGGAGCTATTGTTTCATTAGCGATGGCCGGAATCGATATCGTTCCGGGCGTTGCCGGCTCCCCAGACAAAGCAGTTAAGGAATTGCTCGAAGGTACTTTGGTTGCCGGTGCTGTCAGCGGATGCGGCTGCGGAGGCCATCACCATGAAGAAGGTGAAGGGACTTGCGGTTGCGGAGGTCATCACCACGAAGAAGGTGAGGGTACTTGCGGTTGCGGCGGTCATCATCATGAAGAGGGCGGCTGTGGTTGCGGCGGTCATCATGAAGACACTTGCGATATCAGCGGAAAAGAAGGCAAAGGCGGCTGCGGTTGCGGATGCCACTAATCTTCAAAGCAGATATCTGTTAGCGTAAACTAAACTTAACCGCTGCTTGGTCGGAATTTGATCAAAGCAGCGGTTTTCTTCTGTCTGGAACTCCTCTCCAATTCTTTTTTGAAAAGAACTTGTTAAAGGTTTGTGAAAATCTTTCTGTTTCTTTCTAATCTCTAGCAGCCTTGTCTCTATTCACTTAATATTTCCGCCTTTCATCTTTTGTTTGATGAAGAGATAGTTTTCTATTCACAAGTTTTTTCTGCCGCCAATTCGGATTTTGAGAAAAATTTGTGAATTCTATAAACCAATGTATCCAAATTAGTTACGTTGAAAACATTCAAGAACTTACCGTTTCTATGATTGTTTTATTTAATGACTTCTAAAGAGATTTCTCTTTTTCTGCTCTGGAGCGGGATTGTGAATTTAAAAAAATTATTGGCGTTATCGCTTGCCTGTTCTGCAATGATCCTTTTTTCGCAGGCCCATGCACAGGAAACCGCTAAGCGTGTGGAGCAAGAAAAAAACCTCAACAGTGAGGGAAGCGAGAGCGAAGACAGGCTCTTGCCTTTCTTTGGCAAAGAGGCTAGGGAGAGAGGATATGAGCTTCCGGAACCCTTCGGAGTTAATGTCAATTACATGCATATGAAACAAGATATCGTGGTAGAGGACATTAAATTCAGCGGTTTAGGAATGAATCTTCCATCTTTTAAATTTCCTTTCCGCCCTCAGTACACTCCTATCCCATCAGATATTTTTGAGATCGGAGTTAAAAGTACAAAGCAAAAAAGTCATACGGAAACTTTAAGGTTGGATACTTGGGTATTTCCCTTTATGAATGTCTATGGCGTCTTTGGCAGAACGAAAGGACATTCGCTTTCCAAGATTGCTGTTTCATCTCCCACGCCATTTGTGGATAAAGTTATTCAGGGGATGGGAGGAATGGATGATTTAGATTTCGTTCTGAAATTTAAAGGAAAAACTTACGGAGGCGGTCTTACTTTAGCGGGCGGTTATGGAAACTGGTTTGGTTTACTGGATATGAATTACACCAAAACCCAACTGGATATCATTACCGGCAACATCAAAGCCTTTACTTTAGCGCCTCGTGTCGGTT
>UQNA01000084.1 GCA_900542195.1 uncultured Sutterella sp.
CAGATGTCTTTCAAAACAATTATAATAGATAATATGCTAAATAATTACATTCGTTTTGAATAATAATAGCAAATAATCATGTGGCATTTAATTAGTGGTTATAACCTCACAGCCCCATGAAAAGTCCCTAACAAGAGTGATCTTTATAGAAAAACATCTTATTCTTTAATAGGTTGCAAGAAAATAGAGTAGGGTATTTTGGTTAACTAGTTTGAGTAGCAAGAATTAAAACTTTTTCTAAAAAACCCCTTTTTTCATTTTTATTTTGTACGATCTGAACGTCTTTCCGATAAAAAAGGAGCCTTAATTTGTCTGAATTGAAACCCGGTCTTTGTTCTCGTTTTACAGAAATTAAGAACAAATTGAAAGAAGCCGAAAAAACTGCCGACAGAAAAGAGGGTTCTGTTGAACTGCTTCCGGTCTCAAAAACTTTCGGGATTGAAGCCATTATCGAAGGGGTAAAGTGCGGAATGACTTCTTTCGGCGAGAATTATGTCCAAGAAGGCTGTTCTAAAATTGATCTTTGCCGAAAATTGTTCCCGAACAACAGTCTTACCTGGCACCTTATCGGGCCTCTTCAATCCAATAAGACGAGGCTCGTTGCAGAACGATTTGATTGGGTTCAAACAATTGACCGTCTAAAAATTGCACAGAGACTCTCCGATCAGCGTCCCCCCGAGATGAGTCCTTTAAATGTGCTTATCGAGGTCAATATTTCAAACCAGGAGAGCAAGAGCGGTGTGGCTCCTGAGGAAGTACGAGCTTTGGCCGATGAAATCCAAAAGATGCCGAACTTGAAATTGAGAGGTTTGATGTGCATCCCGGAGCCGGGCGAGACACCTGAAGAAAAGCTCATTCCCTTGAGAGCCATGAAAACTTTGTTCGACAAGCTCAAGGAGGAAGGCTACGAATTCGATACACTGTCGATGGGCATGTCAGGAGACATGGCTGAAGCAGTTCAAGCCGGATCCACGATGGTTCGAGTAGGGACCGCGATTTTCGGTCCAAGACAATACACAACACAAGGTTAAAAATGACAGGTAGAAAAGTTGCTTTTATTGGCGGAGGAAATATGGCTTCCGCCATTATTTCTCGTATGGTTTCCACTTGGGATAATCCCGCTTGCATTCATGTCACGGACAAGAATCTTGAAAAGCTTGAAAATCTACACAAAGAGTTCAACGTTACAACACATCAGGAAACCGGAGAATGGCTTTCTGAAATGGATTGTGTAGTTTTGGCTGTCAAGCCGCAGCAGCTTCCGGAGGTATTGATTCAAAACAAAGGGTTCTTGAAAGACACTTTCGTCCTGTCCATTGCAGCCGGCGTCAAGACTCAAGATATTGAAAAGCTTTTGGGTCAGAACAGAATCTGCCGCGTGATGCCTAACACTCCTGTCAGGGAAGGCTTGGGTGTATGCGGGGTTTTTATGGTTTCCAAAGAGGAAAAAGATAAAGAAACCGTTGAAGCAATTCTTAAACCCACTGGTTTATTAATTTGGTGCGCTACAGAATCCATGATTGATTCTCTCACTGCGGTAAGCGGTTCAGGTCCTGCCTATGTTTTCCTTTTCTTAGCCGCATTGGAGAAAGCTGCATTGGAATTCGGTTTCACTGCGCAAGAAGCTCACGATATGGCGGTTTATACCGTCCTTGGTTCTTCAACTTTAGCACTTAAGAGCGATGAAACTTTTACATCCCTCTGTAAGAAAGTTCAAAGTAAAGGCGGAACAACGATAGAAGCGACAAAGGTCATCGAAGGCAGCGGTTTCGCAGATATGATGCTGAGGGCTATGGAAGCTTGCCGTACACGTGCTATTGAACTTGGCGATGAATTCAGTAAGAAAGTAGAAAAAGCCGAATAAGCTTTAGAAGGGATTTTTTCTATTTTCAAAACAAAAGACGCTGTGATTATCTTGATCTCAGCGTCTTAATTATTACGTTGTTAATTTTCCTAATAACCGTCTCGAGAAAGAGAATGTGGTTCAAAAGGAAGATGATGGATGCCCTCGAGTTTGATATGAGAGCAAGTTTCTGCTATACGTTGTACGGCTCTTACGCGAGGGAAACTCTTTCTCCACAAGATAGCGACAAGTCGGGTAGGGACCGGCTTTTTAAATTCGACATATTTGGTTAGCTGATCGCCTACGTCATAATTTTTAGCACTGGCAGGGAACACCGACACGCCTAGTCCGCTCGAGACCATGTACCGAAGGGTAGACAGAGTTGAACCTTCCATAAAGTGGAGATGTGAATTCGGATTAGGTTCATTCTTTAAAGAATCCGGGCATACCTTAAGAACTTGATCTCGGAAGCAGTTCCCTTGGGCCAGGATCAGCATCTTTTCCTCAATTAATTCTTTGGATTCAATTTCTGTTTTTGCTGCTAACGGATGCTTGGCCGGAACAAGAGCGACGAACTCTTCCTCGTAGAGATAACTGCATGACAAAGTCTCGTCATAAATTGGAAGAGCACAAATAACAACATCTAAAAGACCGCTCTTTAATTTCTGAATCAGATCGGTTGTGTAACCCTCATTGATGATCAACGGCATCTGAGGAGTTCTTTCAATGGATCTTTTAATGAGTTCAGGAAGAAGATAGGGGCTTACTGTGTAGATAACGCCCATGCGGATCGGGCCGTTTAAAGGATCGCTTTCTTCCAATGGAATCTGACGGATCTTTTTAGCTTCCTCCAAAACAACCTTGGCCTGCTCAATTATTCTTTGACCAATAGGCGTCAAAGAAATTTCAGTATTTTTTCTCTCAAAAATTTGAACGCCAAGATCTTGTTCCAGTTTTTTAATAGCAACCGAAAGAGAAGGCTGTGAAATCTGGCATTTCTCGGCCGCTTTGCCGAAGTGCCGAAGCTGAGCAACAGCAATGGCATATTTCAACTCATTTAAGGTCAATTATTTCTCCTTACTCATGCTTCTAAATACTTTTCTTTGCTTTCAAACCATCGGGAGGCATGAGTTTCTGCTCTTGCATCATTGGTCGAAATCCATTTTTTTGCAAGTTCTTTTGCTTTATCGACTAATTCGGAGTCTTGGTCGAAGTTAGCAAATCTTAGAAGAGGGACGCCGGATTGTCTAGAACCAAGAAACTCACCGGGCCCGCGAAGTTCTAAGTCCTTTTTAGCGATGACAAATCCATCCGTAGTTTCGCGAAAGATCTTTAACCGCTGTTTTCCTTCTTGAGAAAGTTTATCTCCGAAAAGTGCTATGCAATAACTGGCTTTGCTTCCTCTACCTACTCGGCCTCTGAGCTGGTGCAATTGAGAAAGCCCGAATCTTTCGCTATGTTCAATGACCATGATGGTTGCATTTGGAACATCAACACCAACTTCAATGACCGTTGTTGAAACTAACAGGGAAGTTTCTCCGGACTTGAACCGCTCCATAATCTCATTTTTTTCCTCCGAGGTCATTTTGCCATGCAATAGCTCAACCTTAAATTCCGGAAGAGACTGGGTTAGTTCCTCAAAAGAAATTGTTGCTGCCGTCAGATCAAGCTTCTCGCTTTCTTCAATCAAGGGACAAACCCAATAAGCTTGTCTCCCGTTTCTTAATTCTTGACGGACACTCTCAATAATTTCTTGTTTTCTTTCTAATTTGAATGTCTTGGTATTGATAGGAGTTCGCCCCGGAGGAAGCTCATCAATTACCGAAATATCAATGTCCGAAAGATAACTCATGGCTAATGTTCGGGGAATAGGAGTGGCCGACAGCATAAGAAGATGAGGCATTAAGCCCGATGCCCCCAGAGCTCTTAAAGCCAGCCGTTGTTCAACTCCAAATCTATGCTGCTCGTCAACAATGGCCAAACCAAGATTTTTATACTGAACTGCATCCTGTATCAGCGCATGAGTGCCCACGACAATGTCTGCATCGGACGCAATCCTCTCTAAAGCTTCTCTTTTTTCTTTTGCTTTGAGTTTGCCTGTTAGCCAGACTACTTTAACGTCAAAGGGCTTCAGCCACTCTAAAATCTTTTTGAAATGCTGCTCAGCCAAAATTTCTGTCGGTGCCATCAGAGCAGCCTGGAATCCGTTATCGATGGTTAGGGCTGCGCTCATGGCGGCGATAATTGTTTTACCGCTTCCAACATCCCCTTGAACAAGCCGGTTCATAGGAATAGGACCTTTCATTGACTTTACGATCTCTTTCCACACCTTTACTTGAGCTTTGGTGAGTTTAAAAGGCAATGAACGGTAAAGTTTTCCTGTCAAGGATCCTTCTTTGTCCTCCGGCGGGACAATTTCCGGCGCTTTAAGAGCTTCTCGTCTTTTGCGGGAAAGGGTTAGCATGATTTGCTGAGCCAGCAGCTCATCAAATTTCAGTCTCTCCCAGCCGGGTGACGTTTTCATCTGAAGTTCTTCTAAATTTGCATCCGGGGCTGGATAGTGAATGGACTCAATGGCCTTACGCAGAGGAGGAAGATTCAATTCTCTGAGCTCTTCTGCATTTAAAAGATCAATAATATCTACGTTTAACAGTGCTGTTTGAATTCTTTTTCTTAGCCAAGGCTGTGTGATTCCTTCTCCGGCCGGATATACGGGCGTTAAGGATTTATCCAATTCTCGAGTGGGTCTCGATATTTTAGATTTCGGATGGATTATTTCTAACCCGTCTCCTTTCCAGGCACTTTTTGCCTTACCGAAAAGAAGAACTTTGTTTCCTGGTTTGAAGGTATCTTTGACAGAGGGGAAATATTTAAAAAATTTAACTTGAATTGAGCCGGTCTCGTCTTCAACCACGGCTTCAAATCTTTTAGCGAAGACTTGTTCGTGAGAATCTGTGACTACACCTTCGATCAACACGGTTTGCTCGGGCTGTGCATCTGCAATAGAAGTAATTTGAGTTTTGTCTTCATAGCGTAGGGGCAAATGAAGAACAAAATCCCATTCACGAGATAAACCTATTTTCTCCAGACGTTCTTTTATAGGAGCGCGTTTTTTTCTAATAG
>UQNA01000085.1 GCA_900542195.1 uncultured Sutterella sp.
CGATTCGTAAAAACTTCTCCTAACGAGCTAAGTTTTGAAAATACATCACATAGCAGATAGATTCCTATAAAAACGAAACAAGCAAAAAGAACTTTGTAATTCTTAATTATTGGTTCAAAAAGCTTCTTCCTGAAAAGCAACAATGTAAAAAATATAAAAAAAGCCTCAAGAGAGTTTGTTCCCTTCGAGATATTTGAAAATATATGATGAAAATCGTACCAATAGTTGGTCTTGGGTTCAGATAATAAAGAAAAAGGTTGAATTGTTAACGCTAAAAATGAAACGACAACTAAAAAAATCTCTTTTATTTTCTCAAACGTCTTTTCAGGTTTTATAAACATAACAAATTAAGCCGGTAGTTAGAAATAAATGCTCTTTTCACGAAATATCTTTTGCAGAAGACCTATTTCACGATCATCTAGGACATTAAAAATTTGCATTTTCTGTAGGTTAGAACTTGGGAAATCAAGTAATTTATTGCTTTTTGCTCGCTCATCTGGGACTTTTGTGACCAAGCTTATTTAAAATTAATTTGAATTTTCTCCCACTTTGGAGAATATCTTTCTTGACAATCCAAAATTTATCATTAAACCCGCCAAACTACCAAAAGCTAGGGGAATAAATTGGTAATTGTCAAATACCCTGAAGTAATAAAGCAAATACAAAGATAAACCTAAGTTTGCAGCTCCTCCTAGGATCATAGAAAAAAAGTACTTAATGAACTCTTCCACAAGATGCTTCGAACCTTTAATCAGGAAGGTAAAGGAACGATTTAGAAGAAAAGTAAAAAATACGGTACATATAAAAGCCAAAAGTCTTGCTAAAGTTAAATTAACAAACTGATTAGCTATATAAAATGCCCCAACATCAACACAAAATCCCAAACCACCAACAAGAGAAAATTTAAGTAACTGGAGTAAAGAACTATTGTTTTTCATGAGGTGCAGGATAAGAAAGATAAAAAAGACGTTTGACTTCAATTCTGCCTTTAGTAACATTTTGCAAAATCATTCCTGTCACTAAACTTAAAAAAGCAAAGATCATTAATCCTGTTGAAAGAACGGCCGTCGGTAATCTCGGTACACTTCCAGTATTGATGAAAGTTATAAAAAGAGGAATAGCGAGGAAGATAGAAACCAGCCCGAATGCGACAGACAAAACTGAGTAGAACAAAAAAGGTTTTTCGGTAGAGTAAATTTTAAAAATTGTCCAAGCAATTTTTATTCCATCTCTATAAGTGGACAATTTGCTTTGACTTCCTGAAGGTCGTTTAAAGTAAGGTGTAGGTAGTTCTTCGCATCTCATTTTAAGTTGGAGTGCATGGACATTAAGTTGAGTTTCTATTTCAAAACCTTGAGACAATGAAGGGAAAGACTTTACGTACCGCCTAGAAAAAACACGATAGCCAGACAGCATGTCTTGAAAGATTCTATTCGATGCTTTTTGATCAAAAACATACGCAATAGCATTTGTAATTACTTTATTTCCAAATCGATGTCCCCTCCTATATACTTTATTTTCAAGATCGACTCCCACCTCAACTCTTCTTCCAACAACCATATCCAGTCTCTTGGAAAGCAGAACATCGACCATTTTTCTGAGGGATGCTAAATCATAGGTCGCGTCCCCGTCAACAATCACGTAAATATCGGCCTCAATTATTGAAAAAAATTGAGTCACAACATTTCCTTTTCCTTTAGCTCTTACTTTAAATACCCCTCCCCATAATTTAGGGATAATAGAACCAGTCTTTTTTGAAACAAGATTGGATGTAGAGATTGTTGAAGAAGAAATGTACTCCTGTGCGACCTGGAAAGTATTATCGGAAGAATTATTATCAAAGACATACACCTCTGCTTCCGGAAAAAAAACAGAAATTCCTTCCAAGACTTCTGGTAACGCAATTGCCTCGTTGAAGCAAGGGATACCTATTGCAATTTTATTACCTTTATACATAACTATTATCAAAAAACAGGGCACTTTTCTTTTTTTACGAAACTATCAGTAAAGACCCGTTCACAAGGGTACATTCTAGAAAATATGCCTTCTCAACTTTGGAAATTCAGATACAACGGGTGATCATCATAACATCTCTAGCACAAAAGGTTCTACACAACAAGTTCTTTCTAATAAGAAATCACATCAAACATAATAAAAAAATCGAGAAAGTCCTTTCAACCATTATCTTGTTTAGCCCTCTAAGCTTAAATTTTTTATGAAATGTATGAAAAGCAAAAGTTAGTAAACATACCCGCTATTCAATTACCCCTTTATCAAAGTTTTTCAACTACTCCAAAGGACTGGTGGCTCCCAGGGCCTGTAAATAACTAATACTTTTATATGAATTTCCATTTTTTCTTAAAATAACCGCAAATCACCTCGAGTTGGTCGTCTTTTTTTAATTTTTTGCCTCCTGTACAGTTCGCACCCAATGGTTGTCGACCTTCATCGACCGGCTCCGAGAAAAACCGTTAAGAATTTTCTGTTTTCTCAAAAGCCCATCTTCGGATGGATCATCAATTCACCAATCGGCGGATTCCCCTTCCGCTGTGCGGTAACAGAACGCCGAATTTTTAAGGATTTTTAATCATGCAAAATTCATTCCAACCTTCCGCTGAGTTTCAGCAGCTTGTTAAAGCTCAGCTAAAAGGAAACTGGAAAAGCGTTCTGGAGCAGCATTTAGGAGCAGAAGTATTAGCTAAACCTAATCAGCCTTGTCCGTTCTGCGGAGGCAGCGATCGATTCTCTTTTACCGACAAGTTCGGCAACGGAGATTGTTATTGCCGTCATTGCGGTCACCGAGACGGTATTAAAGTGATTATGGATTTAACCCATAAAAACTTCTCAGAAGTAATCGTTGCCTTGGGAGATCAACTTGGAATTCCGGCGGAAGTTCCTTCAGAACCGAAGCCAAAGAAAGCCAAGTCCCGTAAAACTTTTACTTCGAAAGACTTATGGAACTTAGGTTCTCCAATTGAAAAAGATACCTCCGCGGATCGTTATCTTTCTTCAAGAGGATTAAATGGCCGAAACTTCCAATCACTTCGTTTCTTTGACCACTTGCGTTACGCAGAAAAGTCTAAAGACGGATCTTCCTGGGAAGAGAAATACTATGAAGGTATCCTCTGTCGGATAGATTCCTCTGAAGAAGAATGTTTCAACGTTCTTCGGATTTACTTAGAGAACGGACAAAAAGCCAAAGTCAAGGCACCAAAGAAAGTCTTTGGAAAAGAAATCTCCGGCGGCTTCATCAAGCTTGGAGGAATCAATCCAGACGACGGCAAGCTTGGATTAGCAGAAGGAGTTGAGACAGCAATGTCCGCAGGTATTCTTCACGGAATGCCGGTGTGGTCGGTTATCTCGGCTTTCAACTTTAAAAACTTTGTCCCTCCTGAAGGAGTTAAGGAATTGTTTATCTTCGCTGATAACGATTCCAACTTCATCGGACAGAAAGAAGCGTTTACCGCGGCTTCCGTCCTTGCTCAAAAATTCAAGTCTTTGAAGATCTCGGTTGTCATCCCTCCTGAAGTCAATTCAGATTGGAATGATGTACTTCTCTCTTCAAAGCGGTAGGTCAAACTTCGTTTGAAATACCTCAAGCTTCTCTGAAAGCTTCGTCACATAGACAAAGCTGCGCCTGCAGTATCAGAGAAACCGTGTTCTCAAGAACACAAAAATTCGTGAAAGACGCTAGACAGCTTTCTTTCTTATCCCTCCGGGGCTTACGCCCCGGTCACATGGGGTGCCCCTTTTTAATTTTCTTTACTAAGGAGTTATCTCATGTTGAATATGGTTTATGACAAAGAAGTCGCCATGACGGAATTTGGTTTGCGCAAGCCGGGCTCTGTCTTGGGATTTTCGAACGGAAATGCGGACCAGTCCGTCTTGGCCCTCATTCCCGAACGTAATCCGCATTATGTCTTTCAGCCTCAGCAGCTCGGCATCATGACGATCTGGTGGGAAGCCGCGCCCGATGAACCTTTGTTCATCAGCGGCCCTCACGGTTCCGGCAAAACTAGTTTCGTAAACCAGTTTTGCGCTCGGGTCGGTGCGCCGGTTGTTTCTTTAACAGCTCGTTCCCGGCTTGATAGAACAGATCTCATCGGCCACTACATCATTGATAAAGACAAGAGCATGCGCTTTGTCGACGGCCCTTTAACCAGGGCTTGGAGATACGGCATGGTCTTTCTAATCAATGAAATGTCAGCGGCACCTGCTGATCTTTGGCTGTCAGTCAATGAACTTCTCGAAGGTTCGCCTCTGTTTATAGAAGCAACCGGAGAAGTAATCAAGAAGCACCCTCGGGCGCGGATTGTAATGACAGACAATATCAGAGGTATGACCGACGACAGCAGCGGTCTTTATCTTGGAAGACATCTGCAGGATCCGGCAGTAATGGATCGCTGTTGGAAATTAAGGATGGAGTATATCGATGCTTCTGCAGAGATGAAGCTCATTGAGAGCCAAATCCCTGATATAGAAGTCCACGGTATGACTTTGCAAAGCTGGAAAAAAGAGTTCGCTCTTCGGCTCAGAAAAGCCGCCGCCAAAGTGCGGGAGGCTTACAACGGAACTCCCGGTGTTCAGCCGATTGAAGCAACCATCTCTACGCGAGTTTTATTGCGCCTTAAAGATCTTCTGATCATTTCAGGAAGATCCGGGAGACTCAGCGTCAGA
>UQNA01000086.1 GCA_900542195.1 uncultured Sutterella sp.
AGACGAATTTTAGGAAGTTCGGAAATGCCAGCCGACTCTGAAGATATTAAAGCTCTAGTCAAATGTATCCAAAGGTCTCCTTATCTGGAAGGACATGTGCTACATCGTATTTATTATTACGATGCCTACACCCTAACGGGCAAAGAGAAAATTCCCCTTGGAGGAGGAGTCCAAGATTTTTCAAATACTCCTCTAGCGATTAGATCTTCTGAAATTTTTAACAGACTCAAGACGGAACCTTATTTTGCTATGCGAATGGGAGAGACCTCTTTCAATGGATGGAGAGTAAAGGCCCAACTGTTCAATACCAAAGAACCGTCTATAACTATCACCAGTGGAGATATTTTGGCTAATATCTCCCAGAAAGGCGTAGATATGCGAATCGGGATGGATATTGCTTCCCTAACTCTGAAGAAAATTGTTCATATTCTTGTGCTGGTGACCGGAGATAGTGACTTCGTTCCTGCAATGAAGTTTGCCCGACGAGAAGGAGCAAATCTCTTTACAGCGTCGCTTGGGCACAAAGTGAAGGAATCTTTTGCTGAACACAGTGATTTAGAGCTAGGTATTACGCTAGATGATGTCAAGAATCTTCGCTCTTGAATTTCTTGCTCTTAGACCTCTTTCCGATGTTTTTGGAGTTCTGAGGGGACGGTGTATACCGTTACGAGGACATGACGAATGTTCAGAGACTAAGCAGACCAAGAATAACGGGCGCCACATCCTCGGACGAATTGCTTTTGCCTTTTCTATAAAAATCTTTCTAAAGAACCTCTCGACTAATTTAACCAAGACTTCTCCTTTTGGCTTACTGCCAATTACGGTATCTGCTTTCCACTGACTAAATTCCAAACGGTTTTAACTTTTTTAGGCGGTTGCTCAATGTCAACTCGATTAGGGATGAAGCCACGTCCTGCGGAGGTTTTAAACCTTTTGTTATATTTCTTTTTGCTTCTCCTTAGGTAATGCCAGGTAATTCCTCCTTTTTGTTTATCATTCCGTATCCTGGCATAAATGGTTTCATGAGAGACTGGTTCGTCAACTTTTAATAACCAATAAATTTTTTAAACTTTAATGTACATGTACATAAAACCTATTGAATTTAGAAGATCTTTTAAAAATCCAGTTATTTAATTTAGTATTTTTGAGAAGTAGCCAATAAATAATTGTTTTTTGTGGATATTTTGTTTTGGTTCACTTATAAGTCTTGGCTATCTGCAGGTCGTGGTATCTCCAACGGGGGTCGAACCCGTGTTCCAACCTTGAGAGGGTTGTGTCCTAGGCCTCTAGACGATGGAGATAATGACGAGGTGCAGAGATTCTAACACTACAAAACAATAAATTGAAATATTTTGCTAACGATCTTTCCTAGTGTCTCTTATCTTCGCCGATCAGGTGAAGGGAGTCTTCAATAGATTGGTTGTGTTTATGTTTGAAGATAACGCCAAGCATTGAGCCGGCAACAAAAATACCGAAAATAACCATAATCGTCGGAGTATTTAAATCTGCTTTGATAAGCAGTGCATATAAACCGAGCATTACAAGGATAGAACTGTTTTCATTGAAGTTTTGGACGGCAATTGAACGTCCGGCGCTCATTAAAACATGTCCTCTGTGCTGAAGGAGTGCGTTCATCGGAACAACAAAGAAACCGGCCATGGCTCCAACAAGAATCAGCATAACGCATGCAAAAATAACGGCCCAGCTGAAATGAAAGCCCAAAAGATCAAATCCTCCGGGGATCCAACTCTTGTTGAAGAATGCCATTCCGGAAACAACTACTCCCATCAAGACGCCTAAGGGAAGAACGCTTACGCTCTTCTTTAAAGAAACTAAGCTGGCCGCCAGCACCGCACCGATAGCAATACCGATGGCAATAACGCCTTGAAGGATAGCGGATTCGGAAAGGTTCAGACCTAAAGCATGGTCTCCCCATTTCAAAACTAAGAACTGGAGGGTTGCACCTGCTCCCCAGAAAAGAGAAGTAACGGATAAAGAAATTTGACCTAGTTTGTCTTTCCATAGCAAAGCACAGGACTTTCCGAAATTCTTAAGCGTATGAATGGGGCGGAAGTCTTGTTTGGGATAAACAGCTCCTGTCAAAGGAATAAAAAGATTAGCGATGGCAGCAAGAGCGTACACGACAATCATCGCAGCAATGCCGGCTTGGGCGGCATTGTGAACCCCCATGAAGTCGTGACCTTGAATAAAACTGTCAACCATCGGAGAAATTAAAAAGCCTCCTAAGCCGGTACCTAAAATAATGGAAGCAACCGTCAAGCCTTCAATCCAACCGTTGGCTTTGACTAGTTTTTCGGGAGGAAGCAGTTCCGTCAGAATTCCGTATTTTGCCGGAGAATAAGCCGCAGCACCTAAACCCACGATGCCGTATGCGAGAAGCGGGTGAGTCCCGAACAGCATCACGCAGCAACCGAAAGTTTTGACAGCATTGGTGATGAACATCACTCGGCCTTTAGGCATAGAGTCAGCAAAAATACCAACCCAAGCTGCAAAGAGTACGTAACTGATTACAAAGAAAAGCTTGAGAAGAGGAGTCATCCAAGCAGGTTCATTCAATGTTGCTAAAAGCGCAATCGCAGCAATCAAAAGTGCATTGTCTGCTAAAGATGATAAAAACTGCGCCACCATAATGGTGTAAAAGCCACGTGTCACAATGCCTCCGAAATAGTTCAAGGGATTCTAGCAAATAGCAGGCTCGGAGATGTTACATAAAAATATTTTGGTTAACTTTTGACGCAGAGAGAGTTCAAAACTCGAATAAAATTCAGTCCTATGATTAAACTTAAAAAATATTTTCTTGCCCAAGGTCACGAGCTCGCATTAGGAGAGCTCGAAGGCAAGCTCTGTCTTTCAGATTGGATTTACAGTAAAAATATTAAGAAGAAAGCCCAGACTTTGGCTAAAACTTATAAAACTTCTTATGAATACATTGATACTCCTCTCTTGAACGAAGCTGCCAAACAGCTTGACCAGTACTTCACGGGTCGAAGAAAGGTGTTCGAGTTGCCTTTGCTTTTGACGGGAACGGAATTCCAAAATCAAGTCTGGCAAATGCTCCAACACATCCCATACGGCGAATTGTGGTCCTACAAGCACCTCGCTGCCCGCCTGGGAAATCCGGAGAAGTTTCGGGCTGTGGCAAATGCGAACGGGAAAAATCCGCTTCCATTCATCATCCCTTGCCATAGAGTTATTGCTAATAACGGGACGTTAGGCGGTTACAGCTTAGGCACAGAACTTAAGCAATTCTTGATCAACATGGAGTTTGATGCCGAGAATTACGAGTTTAATTTGACCGGTGAATAGTCTTTCATGTTTTCTTTTTTCTTTTCTAAAAAGCCGTTAACACCTTTAGACGCTTTCCATAGAGTGGAAGCTGTCCTTCAGCCTATTCAACAAGAAGAATTTTTATTTAAAGGCGTACTTGTTCCAAAGGAAAAGAAGAAAAACTATTCCATTTATGCTTTAAAGATTACCGAATCTCTAATTGAAGAAGAGCCGTCGGATACCGGTGAGGAAATTGATCTATCAAAAGTAACTCTTCAGGTCTTTGAGAGAAATAAAAAAGACAGTCCTCTTGCTGAGGCTGCTAACTGGGAAGTTGTGCTCTCCGGACGCTTAGAAATAAAAATATGGAAAGACTCCAGCACTGCGGCTATCTGTCTGAGAGAACCGACTGTGCTGAAAAAAATTCAGCAGATACAACTTCAATCTTCGGAGGAAATTAAAGAGATCCGGGCTTTATTTCAACAAAATCCCGCGTCAAAACCTAGAGACGAAAGACTTATAGAAGAACTAAGTTCCAAATTGGCACGAAAATCAAAACTCTCAGTTCTTGTTTATGGGCCTGCGGGTAAGGGAAGGGACGATATTTTGACAGAGTTCTCCCGAGCTGAAGGAATAGAGAATTTTATTCGTCTGTACACGGTTGATAAAACTCTTAGCCCTCCTTCTCTAAATATCAAGAAAACCAAGGAACATTTCAAGAAGATATGCGAAGAACTGGAAGGGTATTCTCAAACCGGTGAATACGATCTTATTTGTTTAGCCCGAGGAGGCGGCGATCCTTTTCAATTGGCCTCTTTAAACAATAAAGAGCTTTGCGAAACCATCATTAGATTGCCAACCCCCGTGTGCATCTCGATAGCCCATTCTTCCGATGAACTATGGCTGAAAGAAAGCGGAGATATGTATACCAATGTCCCTGCGCTTTTTATCTCGGAGCTAGTAAGAGTCGTCGAAGCTGTCTATCCGGGAGAAATTAAAGTGTCGGCGATGCAGACAAGGAAACAATTTTTATCTACCGGCATTCCTCAAAAAATCTTCTGGGTATTATTATTGGCTTCATTGGCCCTCTTGGCCTGGTTCGTTTTTCGCTAAGACGACGCATTATTCTTTACCCAAACTTCTAAATTAAATGATTGAAATCCTGACGTTAGGCATTTTTGCGCTAGCTTTAATAATTTGCTTGAGCTTAGATATCAGTGTTATTGCGGCTCTTCTTATAGGTTTTCTGTGTTTCTTTAGTTATGGGCTTTATAAGGGCTTCAGCGCAAAGCAATTAATGG
>UQNA01000087.1 GCA_900542195.1 uncultured Sutterella sp.
TTGATTGATTTGAGCGAGAACATTCTCGTTAGCTTGTTTCTGTTTCACAAGCTGAATGTTAAGTTCTTGAAGTCCTCGTTCACTTCCTTTGCCCCACCACAAAGGATACTGAATGAGAACCAATAGGACCAATAGCACCAAGGCTATTAACCTTGGTGCCGTATTGCTGGTTGTTTTACTGTAAGCAGCCATTAGCGTTTGATGTTATAGAAGGCATCCAGCCCCGGATAAACGGCGAGTTCGCCTAATTCATCCTCAATTCTCAAGAGCTGGTTGTATTTTGCCATTCTATCGCTGCGGGACATAGAACCTGTCTTGATTTGTCCCGCATTGGTGCCGACAGCGATATCAGCGATCGTTGAGTCTTCAGTTTCACCGGAGCGATGAGAAACAACGGCGGTGTAACGGGCTCTCTTGGCCATTTCAATAGCGGCGAAAGTTTCAGTCAATGTACCGATCTGATTAATCTTAATCAAAATGGAATTAGCAGTACCCTTCTTAATGCCTTCTTTCAAAATCTTTGTGTTGGTCACAAAGAGATCGTCCCCTACCAACTGAACTTTGTCTCCCAATGCTTTAGTAAGCTTGGCCCATCCTTCCCAATCGCCTTCGGCCATACCGTCTTCGATGGAGATGATCGGATACTTGTCGCCCCATTGCTGAAGCTTAGCAATCCATTCGTCATCAGTAAGTGTCTGACCTTGACCTTTGAGGTTGTAAACACCGTCTTCATAAAATTCGCTGGAAGCACAGTCCAAACCGATGAATACATCTTTACCTGGAACGTAGCCTGCTTGTTCAATGGCCTCCACGATCAATTCGATAGCTTCTTCATGACTATGCAATGTAGGAGCAAAACCGCCTTCATCACCGACAGCTGTGGTCATGCCTTTGCCATTGATAATCTTCTTCAATGTATGGAAGATTTCAGCACCGTAGCGAAGAGCTTCTTTGAAAGAAGGAGCTCCTGCAGGAATAATCATGAATTCCTGAATATCAAGGTTGTTGTTGGCATGAGCACCGCCGTTGATGACGTTCATCATCGGAACAGGCAAAGTTGTAGCGTATGTTCCGCCAAAATAACGATAAAGAGGAAGTCCTGCTTCTTCAGCTGCGGCCTTAGCAACCGCCATAGAAACAGCCAAAATAGCGTTAGCTCCGAGTCTGGACTTGTTGTCTGTGCCGTCAAGTTCAATCATGATCTGGTCGATCAAGGCTTGATCGGTACCTTCTTCGCCAATCAATTCGTCCCTGATTTCACCGTTTACATTGACTACGGCATTGAGAACACCTTTGCCCAGGTAACGGGACTTGTCTCCGTCACGGAGTTCAATAGCTTCACGGCTGCCTGTAGAGGCACCGCTAGGGACAGAAGCACGGCCGAAAGCGCCGCTTTCCAATACAACTTCAGCTTCAACCGTAGGATTTCCGCGGGAATCTAAAACCTCACGGCCAAGTACTTCAACAATTGCACTCATATTGTCCTCAATAAAATTTAACGAAAGTTATTTTCTAAAAATACCGGATTGTTCTTTACTACTTTATCTAGAGCCACAAGAGTTTCCAACAGCTCTTCCATTCTATTCAACGGAACAGCATTAGGACCGTCGCTCTTAGCGCAGGCCGGGTTGGGATGAGTTTCCATAAAGAGACCCGAGACACCGGCAGCCACTGCCGCGCGTGCTAATACAGGCACGAACTCTCTCTGCCCTCCGGAGCTGGTTCCTTGGCCTCCGGGAAGTTGGACGGAGTGAGTAGCGTCAAAAACTACAGGAGCGTCACACTCTCTCATGATCGCTAAACTTCTCATATCAGAGACCAAGTTGTTGTAGCCGAAAGAAGCACCTCTTTCGCAGACCATGAAACGATCTTCAGAGAGTCCCGCCTTTTGAGCAGCGTGTCTGGCTTTCATCACAACCTGCTTCATATCGTGAGGTGCCAAGAACTGGCCCTTCTTGATATTTACCGGCTTTCCACTGACTGCACAAGCAGTGATAAAGTCTGTCTGACGGCATAAGAAAGCCGGGGTTTGAAGTACGTCTACAACGGCTGCAACCGCAGGAACTTCTTCTGCAGTGTGAACATCGGTCACTACCGGAACTCCGATTTGCTCTCTTACTTTCTCGAGAATCTGAAGTCCCTTCTCCATTCCTAACCCACGAAAACTTGCATCCGAAGAGCGGTTTGCTTTGTCGTAACTTGCTTTAAAAATATAAGGAATGCCCAGTCTATCGGTGATTTCTTTCATTTTGCCGGCAATATCCAAAGCCATTTGTTCGCTTTCGATCACGCACGGACCGGAGAGGAGAAAAAACGGCTTATCCAAACCGACTTCGAAATTACAAAGTTTCATTAAAAATTATTCCTTGTGGTGTTCGTCTCTATATTTAGCAGCGCTGCGGATAAAAGCATTGAAGAGCTTATGGCCGAAACGCGGAGAAGAAGTAAATTCCGGATGGAACTGGACGCCGACAAAGAAGTCATTCTGCGGGAGTTCAACGATTTCAGGAAGGTTTTCGCCCTGCGTACGTGCAGCGATAACCAAACCGTTCTTTTCAAACTGATCGCAGTAAGAATTGTTGACTTCATAACGGTGACGATGACGTTCGGCAACAACATCGCCATAAATGTCGTGAGCCTTTGTACCGGCTTTAACGGGAACTTCCTGTTTACCCAATCTCATAGTACCGCCGAGATCGCTGTCTTCACTCCGAACTTCCTTCTTGCCGGTTCTATCTTGCCATTCGGTAATCAGAGCAACAACAGGATGCGGTGTATCAGGTTGGAATTCTGTGGAGTTAGCTCCGCCGAGCCCGCATACATGACGTGCAAATTCGATTACTGAAAGCTGCATGCCTAAGCAAATGCCAAGGTATGGGACATTATTTTCACGAGCATACTGAATAGCCAAAATCTTGCCTTCCGTGCCGCGTTTGCCAAAACCGCCCGGAACCAAGATGGCATCCATTTCTCTGAGGCAGTCGATACCATTCTTTTCGAGTTCTTCGGCTTCGATAAATGTAGTCTTGACTTTATGACCGGTATGGATGCCAGCGTGGATCAAAGCTTCATTCAAAGACTTGTAAGAGTCGGCCAAATCATATTTACCGATCATGGCAACTTTGACTACGTCTTTTGGATTTTCAAGTTTCTCTACGACTTCTTCCCAGGCAGACAAATCAGCCGGTTTCGGATTGATATCCAATGTCTTGCAGACGATCGCATCCAATCCTTGCTTATGAAGCATCATTGGAACTTTGTAGATGGTATCGACATCCCACACGGAGATGACAGCGTTGATTGGAACGTTGGCGAACAAGGAGATCTTAGACTTTTCGTCTTCCGGAATCTTACGGTCTGCACGGCAGAGAAGAACGTTTGGAAGAATACCGATTTTTCTTAACTCTCCGACGGAGTGCTGTGTTGGCTTTGTCTTTAACTCGCCGGCACTTGGAATATAAGGAACTAATGTCAAATGAATGAAGCAGGAGTTATTTGATCCTAGTCTCAAGGACATCTGACGGACGGCTTCCAAGAATGGCAAAGATTCGATATCACCAACGGTACCGCCGATTTCAACGATTGCGATATCAGGATCTCCGGCTGCGTGAGCACCGCGAATGATAAAGTTCTGAATTTCATTGGTGATATGTGGGATGACCTGGACAGTCTTGCCGAGGTATTCACCGCGTCTTTCCTTCCTCAACACGTTCTGGTAGATCTGACCTGTTGTGAAGTTGTTGGCCTTATGCATTTTTGGAGTGATAAAACGCTCATAGTGGCCTAAGTCCAAATCAGTTTCCGCGCCGTCTTCCGTAACAAACACTTCCCCGTGCTGGAAGGGGCTCATTGTGCCCGGATCCACGTTGATGTAGGGGTCCATTTTGATGATTGTTACTGAGAGGCCGCGGGATTCAAGTATTGCTGCTAGGGAGGCGGCTGCGATTCCTTTACCAAGAGAAGAAACAACACCACCAGTCACAAATACGAATTTCGTCATCCTTAATCCCGAAAGAAAAAAAAAAGAGACGCGCTTTTGGCGTGCAAATAATTCCGTTCATTATAACGAGGGGCCGGACGTTTTCAAACCATGAGAGCCTTTTTTCAAAAATAAATTACAACATCCGTGCTCACAATGTTACTTAGCAAAGGAATTAGAAATGGATATTCAAAATTCTGACTCCTAATAACAAAAAGAGTCTCCTGGCAACCTTATCCGAGGAGACTATCCAGTGCAGTTTTCCCATTCGAACTGCTAGCCTGAGAGACGAATTATTTGTTTTTCGCAGGATTTTGCCAGTCAGGCCAAGCTTTCATTTCGTCTTGACATCCTCCTCTTCGTGAACGAAGAGGATTCCCTACCACCACTACAACAGCC
>UQNA01000088.1 GCA_900542195.1 uncultured Sutterella sp.
CTTCGAAGACGATATCTATACCGATAAGTCCCCGCGCTTCTTGGCAGCGGAAATTATTCGTGAAAAGGCTTTCCGTTTGCTCGGCGATGAACTTCCTTACGGCGTTGCCGTCATGATTGACAAATGGGAAGAAAACGATCAAGGAGCCAGAATCTTCGCTACCTTGATTGTTAACCGCGAAAGCCACAAAGGCATTGTCATCGGAGAAAAAGGTTCCAAACTCAGGGAAATCTCCAGACTTGCCAGAGAAGATATTTCTGCAATGTTAGGCAAAAAGGTATATCTTGAAGTATGGGTTCGCGTTCGCAAAGGTTGGGGTGACGACGCGGCCGTACTGAAATCACTGGGATATGAATAATCAAAGAGAGCCGGATAATCGAGTCAGCCATCAGCCTGCGTTTGTTCTCCACACTTACCCGTGGAAGGAGACCAGTTTAATTGTTGAGGTTCTGACCAGAGATTACGGCCGGCTTTCTTTAGTAGCCAAAGGGGCAAAAAGGCCCATGTCGCAATACCGCGGTATGTTGTGTCCTTTTTGCCCTCTTGCTGTTTCTTTCAGCGGAAAAGGCGATATCAAAACATTGACAAAGTGCGAGTGGCACGGGACGCTTATGCTTCCGGACACTGTTTTGATGTCGGCTTTTTATATGAATGAAATTCTGGTGCGTTTACTGCCCAAGAGGGAACCGGTTCCAAAGCTGTTTCATTCTTATTTCACCACCTTAAGGAACTTAGCGGACAACAACAAGCCGCATGTGAGTCTGCGAATTTTTGAGTTGGATTTGTTGGAAACTCTAGGCTACGGCGTACCTGAGCCTAGGGAAGGCACTAATTACCAGTTTGTCCGCGGCGACTGGATTCAAAGTGCGCAAACCCCTGAATCTACGGGGGTTGCATGGAGTACGTTGGCAGCAATGCGGGAACGCAGGATTCAAGAAGGAGCCCAAGAAAAAGAAGTTAAGGGTATTATTCGGGACGTGATTTCTTTTTACTTAGACGATAAACCTGTAAATACTCGCAAAATATTAAGCGAGCTGAAGAAGTTTTAAATTTATGCGTAACCCGACTCCCGGAAAAAATCCATTTGAACTTGGTTCTTACATTGACCGTTTCCCTTTAGTTTTTCAATGGCTCTACATCGATCTCAACCGTGATTTCTTTAAATTAAAAGGACGCACCGGTGTCTCCCGCTTCTGGGCGATGTATATCTTTTCGTTTATTTTTCTCGGCATCGTTTACTGGATTTGCGAAAAACTTGCCACGACGGTAATCGTGTATTTTTCGCTTCTCCTTATCGGATGGCTTTACGTCTCGATTCCTTGTGTCTCTATTGGCGTCAGGCGTCTTCACGATATGGGCAAGCCCGGCTTTTTGTCCGTATTTCCGCAGTTTGGTACTTTCTTTATGACCATTTGCGTGGCATTCCAAGAAATTCCTGCGCTTCCGATTACTTTGGCCGTGGTGGCAATGTCCGTGATTCCGTTGATCTTTATGTCGTTGCCGGGCGAGAAAAAAGCAAATAAATACGGTAATCCGTGCAATGACAGCATGGACGTGCTGAAGGAGCTCAATTGATAACCGGCATTGGATGTGATGTTGTAGAACTTGAAAGGATTGAGAAAGTTCTGCAAAGGCACGAAAAGGCTTTCTTAGAAAAGGTCCTTAGCTCTTCCGAGCTTGAGACCTACCATAAAAGAAAGGCCGGAAATTCCAAGAGAGGTTTGGCTTTTGCAGCTTCCCGCTGGGCTGCAAAAGAGGCCTTCTCCAAAGCTTTAGGAACGGGAATACGTGACCAGGTTAGGCTCACGGACATTTGTGTAAAGAATAACGAACTCGGTGCTCCTTATTTGGTTTTCTCGGGAGAGCTTAAAGAGTTAGTGCAGAAAATGGGGCTCGACTGCTTCATTTCGCTCAGCGATACTGATAAAGTCTGCATGGCTGTTGCCGTGTGTGAAAGGAAAAATAATGGATAAAGTTGAAAGACCGTTAGGTCCGTTAGTGGTCGATATCAGCGGAACGACGCTGACCAACGAAGAAATTAAAACACTTCAGCATCCTCTTGTCGGGATGGTCATTCTATTTACCCGTAACTTTGAAAATATCGAGCAGCTTCGAACTTTAACCCATGATATTCATGCTTTAAGAAATCCTCCGCTGTTGATTGGAGTGGATCATGAAGGCGGAAGAATCCAACGATTCCGTCAAGGATTTACTCAGATTCCGTCCATGAAGTCTTTAGGGGAGCTTTATGACGCCGATCCGCAAAGAGCCCATGCCTTGACCGGCGCCTGCGGTCTGGTTATGGCAGCTGAGCTTCGTGCATGCGAAGTTGACTTTACTTTTGCTCCATGTTTGGATTTGGACTACGGACAAAGCACCGTTATCGGCAACCGTTCTTTCCACAGAAATCCGAAGGTTGTCTCCATTCTTTCCACGGCTTTGATTTGCGGTATGGCAGAAGCCGGGATGGCCAATTGCGGCAAGCATTTCCCGGGTCACGGCTATGCCAAAGCAGATTCTCATATTGAATTGCCTGAAGACGACAGACCTCTTTCCGATATCAGAAGCAACGACGAAGCTCCTTATCAGTCTTTAGGTACGCTGCTTACTTCCGTTATGCCGGCACACGTGGTGTATCCGCAGGTAGATTCTTCTCCCGCTGGTTTCTCTAAGAAATGGCTCAAAGACGAGCTAAGAGGAAGATTAGGCTTTAACGGATTGATTTTCAGCGATGACCTTTCTATGAAGGGCGCGGCAGAAGTCGGAGATATTACGGCGCGCTGCGAGGCGGCTTTGTCTGCCGGATGCGATATGGTTCTAATCTGCAACGATCCGGAAGGCGTTTCAAAAGTGCTGGGTAACCAGCGTTGGATTAGAACTAAACTCTTTGATGAAAGACTCGGACGCCTGCAGCCTAAAGGCAAATTCCCAAGCAGAGAAGGGTTGGTGTTGAGTTCTAATTATCAGGCTTGCGTAAAGCTTATCAATGACTTTAACGCTGAATTAGCCAAGAAGGATTCGAATCAATCAATCTGACAGCTTACAGAAAGTTGTGAATTCATCAGGCCTCCTAAACTTCATTCTGAGTTTGGAGGCTTTTCTTCGAAGTCTCAGAATATCTTTGTCTTTGCTGATGAGATAACTCGGAGCAACCGAGCCTGCTAAGTCAATGAACTTTTGATCTAAAGGATCACGGCACTTTAATGCAGATGGTGAGGGAGACTCAAAATTGATGCTCGCCGCCGACCAACTGTCTAAGATTTCAGCCCTAGATGCGGCTCCTTTGGAGAACTCATCTCTATCCAAGACGTGTTTGAGTTCATCAAAAGTAGCGGTGGTTCTATAGAAACTGGCTCCCGCTTTTTCCAGCTGGTGAAACAAGCTGACAGCAGTTTTGTTCTTAAAGAAGTAAACATCCAGAATAAAGTTCGAGTCTAAAACTACATTCATTTTGTTCCTTCCTTTATTTTTTTTCTCTCAATGACAAAGCCCGGGCTGAGCCGGGCTTTGTGACAATGAATTAATTAAGCTTTGGCGATGAGCTCATCTACAACAGCTCTTTCTGCTTCCAGAGCTTTAACGTTCTGAAGGATATGTTCGCGTTCAAAGTCTGTTAATTGAAGACCTTTAACAACTTCGTAGTCGCCGTTGTTGCAAGTTACCGGCATTCCGAAGCACAAGCCTTCAGGAATATCGTATTCGCCGTTGGAGGGAACAGCCATTGTCTGCCATTTGTCGCCTGTGCCTAAAACCCAGTCATGAATATGGTCGATAGCGGCATTTGCGGCGGAAGCTGCGGAAGAGTGACCGCGGGCTTCGATAATTGCGCTTCCTCTGGAAGCTACTGTCGGGATGAAGTAGTCGAGATACCAGTCAGTCGGGATTAAGTCTTCAGCTTTCTTGCCGGAGATCAATGTGTTGGTGATATCCGGATACATAGTATTGCCATGGTTGCCCCAAACACAGAATTTTTCAATATCTGTAACTTTGCAGCCGGTTTTTTGAGCCAGCTGAGTCAAAGAGCGGTTGTGGTCCAATCTCATCATGGCTGTGAAGTTTTTCGGATTGATGTCCGGAGCGCACTTGCGGGCGATGTAGGCATTGGTATTAGCTGGATTGCCAACAACTAAAACTTTGATGTTTCTGTCTGCATAGTTGTTGATGGCTCGGCCTTGTTCAATGAAAATCTGAGCGTTGGCATTGAGAAGGTCGGAACGGTTCA
>UQNA01000089.1 GCA_900542195.1 uncultured Sutterella sp.
TTTGCAAAAGTCAGACAAAATATGAGAGAAAACATTTTCACTGCCCAAAATAAGTTGTCTAAATATTTAAATAGTAAATGAATATAAATTAAATAATTTTTAAATTCTTGCTAAACCCTAACTCCCAGAGGCTCTAAACCCACGGTCTCTCGAGGTTAGGCGATGTTATTTATTCCCAAAAACTACCTTAGTATTTCTACCAATCTCAAACCTTTTTTCAATCTTAAGTATTGAGAATTTTCTGGGTTTGTTCTAAATTCCGCATATCAGTTGAGAATTAACAATATATGTTAGGGTCAACCCTTGAGCTCAGGTTGTCCCTCTTTGTTGTTGTTTCGACCAATTAAACACTGCTTACCCCAAATTGCGAAAGGTTCCATCCCTTCCTTTCAAATTTGGTTCAAGGAGATTTGCTAAATGAAAGTTATATACACGGATGTTCTCGTCATCGGCGCAGGACTTGCTGGCTTGCGTATGGCTGTTGGTGCAAAAGCACGCGGCCATGACTCCATCATCCTGTCTCTGGTTCCTCCAAAACGTTCTCACTCTAAGGCCGCTCAGGGCGGTATGCAAGCTTCCCTTGCAAACGTTATTAAAGGCGTAGGTGATAACGAAGACGTTCACTTTGGTGACACAGTTAGAGGTTCTGACTGGGGCTGCGACCAGGAAGTTGCCCGTATGTTCGTCAACACCGCACCTAAAGCTGTCCGTGAATTGGCTGCTTGGGGTGTTCCATGGAGCCGTATCACTCCGGGAGACCGTCAGGTTATTATCAACGGTGAAAAAGTTACCATTACTGAACGCGAAGCTGCTGCCGGCTTGATCGGTCAGCGCGACTTCGGCGGTACAAAGAAATGGAGAACTTGCTTCGTTTCCGACGGTACTGGCCACGCCATGTTGAACTCTGCTGCTGAACGCGCTATCGCTCACGGCATTCCGGTTCACGAAAGAGTTGAGGCTATTGCTTTGATTCATGACGGCCAGCGCTGCTACGGTGCAGTCGTCCGTGATTTGATTACCGGTGAATTAATTGGCTATGTTGCCAGAGCTACCGCTATCGCTACTGGCGGTGCCGGTAAACTGTTCCGTGTATCTACAAACGCCCAGATCTGTGAAGGTACTGGTCACGCCATCGCTCTTGAAACCGGTGTTGCTAAATTAGGCAATATGGAAGCCGTTCAGTTCCACCCGACAGGTATTTTCCCAGCCGGTATTCTCGTAACTGAAGGCTGCCGTGGTGACGGCGGTTTGCTCCGTGACGTTGACGGCCATCGCTTCATGCCGGACGTTGAACCTGAAAAGAAAGAACTTGCTTCCCGTGACGTCGTTTCCCGCCGTATGGAAGAAAGAATTGCTCAGGGTAAAGGTGTTAAGAGCCGCTTCGGTGAACATCTCTGGCTTGATATTACATTGCTTGGTGAAAACCATATTAAGCACAACCTCCGTGAAGTATATGAAATCTGCCATTACTTCTTAGGTGTAGACCCAACTAAAGATTGGATTCCGGTTCGTCCTGCACAGCACTACACAATGGGCGGTGTCAGAACAAATCCAAGCGGTGAAAGCCAAACACTCAAAGGTTTGTTCTCCGCTGGTGAAGCAGCTTGCTGGGATATGCACGGCTTCAACCGTTTAGGTGGTAACTCTGTAGCCGAAACCGTTGTTGCAGGTATGATTGTCGGCGAAAAGATTGCAGATTTCTGCGACAAGCCTGAAAACGCCATTGACATTCCGACTAAGGTTGTCTATGACTTCATCAAACGCGAACAGTCTAAGCTCGACGCATTTGCCAAGAACCCTGGCACAGAAAACATGGCTGATATCCGCACTCGCATGCAGGAAATCATGACCACCAAAGTTGGTATTTTCCGTAACGGAGATACACTTGAGCAAGCTGTTACCGAACTTGAAGAACTCTATAAGAAGAGCTTCAATGTTGCTGTTAAGAACCAACCTGGTGCAAATCCGGAATTGGTTTACGCTTACCGCACTCAGAAGATGCTTCGCGTAGCTTTGACAATTGCTCTTGGCGCTTACAAGCGTACAGAATCCCGCGGTGCTCACTTCCGTATTGACTACCCGGTCCGTAATGACGCCGAATGGTGCTGCCGTACTCTTGCATCTTGGAAGAACGAAAACGACACAATGCCGACTCTTGAATATCAGAAACTTGATATTTCCAAGATGGAACTTCCTCCGGGATGGCGTGGTTACGGTGCCAAGAACTACATTGACAACCCCGAAACACCGATTCGCCAGAAAGAAGTTGACGAAATCAGAGCCAAGATGGAAGCAGAAGGCAAAGACCGCTTTGCTATCCAGAACGCTTTGATGCCTTACCTCCAACTGTTGCCTGAAAACCTGCGCGGCAGAAACGAACGTATTGACGAACCTCTTTCATAAGTCATCAGGAGTTGAATTTAAATGGCTGAAAATACAAAAACTGCTCCGGAAGCTAAACCAGCTGAAAAGGTTACACCTCCGGCATCTAGCAACCACCGCACACTTCAGGTTAGCATCCTGCGTTACAACCCTGCTGACTCTGAGAGTGTTCCTCATTTGCAAACCTATCAGGTTTCTGAGACTGATTCCATGACGCTCTACATTCTTTTGAATGAATTGCGCGATACACAGGATCCTTCTCTCCAGTTTGACTTCGTTTGCCGTGCTGGTATTTGCGGTTCCTGCGCTATGTTGGTCAACGGCAAGCCTGCTTTGGCCTGCCGTACATTGACTCGTGACCTTCCGGATCACTTCACATTGGCTCCTTTGCCTGGCTTTGAACTGATTGGTGACCTTTCAGTCAATACCGGTAAATGGATGCGCGGCATGAGCGAAAGAATCCAAGCATGGTGCCACGTTAATGAAGAACAAATTAACTTCAACAAGATCGAAAAACCAATGGATCCGAAGCTTGCTGAAGATATTTATCTTCTTGACCGCTGCGTCGAATGCGGCTGCTGCGTAGCTTCTTGCGGCAACTTCCGTATGCGTCCGGACTTCGTCGGTGCTGTTGCTATTAACAAGATTTCCCGTTTCCGCCTGGATCCTCGCGATCATCGTAATGACGCAGATTATTACGAAGTTATGGGAACAGAAAGCGGCGTTTTCGGCTGCATGACATTGTTGGCTTGCCACGATTTCTGCCCGAAAGATTTACCGCTTAAGACCCAGATCGCCTTCATCCGCCGCAAGATGGCAGAGCAGGGCATTACTGGAAAAGAAAAGAGAACACTCAAGAGAGTCGTTCCTCTTCGCGAATTGAAATTAGACTAATCTAATTTCTCAAAAAAACCTGGCTAAAAATCTGCAAAGCCCTGCGAAAGCAGGGCTTTCCTACATATAGAGAAATCAACCTCGAAAATCTTCAGTATTTTCAAAGAAGACGACTCACCTCATCGACTCCGTCCTTACTTTCGCAAGGATTTTTCTCAGCTTTTTAAGTAGGTTAAGTTGATGAATCCGATTCCTCGGATTTGCCATCTTCTATTTGTTGGAACCTGCAGATGATACTTTGGTGTTCGCACCAGTTCTTTAGTATTTTGGCCTAAATCAGCTTTTAAGGCTCCGATTACTTTCCTCGTGCTACGTGAAGAACGGACGCGAGGTAATTCCCGCAAGAGGCTTTATCAGCAAAATGAGAGCAAAAATCTGCCAAACACCTGAGATCAGACCTTTCAATATCTGGTTGTGATAAAAAACATACAAATTAAGAAATCTAGATATTCTTGATTTTCAAATATTTACATCGCTTACAATTTAGGTTTGTATTATTTTTGTTGTATTTCAACCAGTTATAATCCCCTCTATTTACATTTAGCAAGGGAAAAGACTAAAATACTACGTAATCCTTACGTACAAACCCTATTTGTATTAAAGAACTTTCATGATATCGTTCGATTCGCTTAAACCACTTGGGGAAAGCACT
>UQNA01000090.1 GCA_900542195.1 uncultured Sutterella sp.
TGTCCAATTCCTCCTCGGGTTGAAACCCGAGGTATCCTTGGAGAAGTTAGATGAATACCTCTACTCAGTTGGATTTAAACGGCATAAGAAAAGCCAAGAACATAGCTCGGCTTTTCATTATTACCGCTTGTGTATGTTCCGTTTACTTGGCTACTCTTCCTTTTCAAGCGAAACCGCTTCCGGTTACAGGCCTTCCGACAATCGAACTGAATTTTGTGCAGTTTGAAGAACCCGCTCCTCCTCCGCCCCCTGTACCTGTAGAACCTGTCAAACGTCTTCTAGCTGAAGAATCCGACATAAAGGTAGAGACTCCTCCTGAACAAAAAGAACCGGCACTTGTTCCACCGGAACCTCCCGTCGTTAAACCGGCAGAAGTTCCTCCTCCGATACCACCGGTCAAAGAGGTAAAGGAAAAAGTAGTTCCCAAAGAGCCTCGAAAAAAAGAAGTCAAGCCTGTGGCAAAACCGGTACCAATTAAAAACAGTAAACTTTCTGAGGCTAAACCTTCTTCAAACGAATCTATAAAACCCGCTTCATTAGCGGGAAGCGCCTCTGAACTACAAGCAAAAAACAAACTGGCTTCCCTTTTGGTTGCCTTGATAGAAAAAAAGAAAAAATACCCGAAAGCTGCGATTCGAAGCGGAACCGAAGGGATTTGTCATGCGAAATTCAGATTCGATAAAGAAGGCAGGATCATCTCTGCTTCTCTTTCGGTTCCATCCGGGAAAGCAGTTCTTGACCGAGCCTCCAATCAATTGGCCCAACAGCTGATCGGCACAAACTTCAATATTCCAAATTCCGGGATTGAAATACAAGTTCCAATCAAATTTGAACTTATCAACGGTTAACAACGTTTTTTTCTCAACAAAAAAGCGCCCGAGAACAGGCGCGATTTAAATGAGAAACAGTAGCTTGTTTAGGGTACCTTGAAATTGTAGTAGTGACACTGAGCGCAATAATTAACGCTTGGTTTGTGTCCCTTGTGGCATGTTGAACATGGCAGATTACCGTCATGCTGGCTATGCGGATTCATTTCTTCCGGATTCGCCGGGGTGGTCTTCTTAGCTACTTGATCATAGAACCCGTGGCATTGAACACATGGTTCATGTCTTTGATCATCTTCTTTGAGCTTGGCCGAAATTTGCGGTCCGTGGCATACTTGGCACTGAACTCCGCGCGCAACGTGACGATCTCCTAGGAACTGCGGCTTGTCCTGGGCGATAGCGCTAAATGAAAGAAGAGCGCCAAAAAATAAAACAACAAGCTTGGTTTTCAATTTAGTTCTCCTTTACACAATCGGCCGGAAACTAGGTTTACGGCCGACTGTACTATTACTCAGAGAAAGTGATTATCCGCGGTTAGGCTGTTTTGCAACTTCCTTACCGGCAACCTGACCGAATACTAAGCATTCTGTCAAGTTTCCGCCGCCCTGATAAACGAACTTCAGAGCAGAAGCGATTTCACCGACAGCGTAGAGGCCAGGAATCGGCTGGAGGTTCCAATCGAGAACTTCACGCTTGGCGTTAGCAGCCAAACCGCCCTTAGTATTCGGGCCGCCGGCTACGAGAGGAACAGCATAGAATGGACCGTCGGAAACAGGCTGCAATGTGCTCTTGAGGCGTCCGAATTCTTTATCTTCGCCTGCTGCGCAAGCAGCGTTGTAGTTCTTAACGGTTTCTGCAAGAGCTGCAGGATCCATCTTGTTGCCGTTTTCCTTGATAGCTTTGATCTTCTTGCCGAGTTCTTCGATAGTGTCAGCCTTCAGGATCCAGCCTTTCTTAACAGCGTCGCTGTTGTCGGCTGCACCGTAATCAACAAAGCCATAACCCGGAGTGGAGATGCCGAGACCTACGAGAGGTTTGCTCTTACGGAGAGTTTCGTCGAAGATGAACCAAGATGGGCTGTTTGGATAGTCGAGTTTGTCGATATCAAACTTAACAGCTTCTTTATAGAAGAAGTAACGGCTTGGGTCCTTAGTAACTTTGTGTTCAGCAGCGTAACGTTTACCGTAGTTATTAACAACGATAGCGTGGCCGGAACCAACAGCCGGAGTGATCATGCCCAAACGCATGCCGTTGTGGTGTACAGGAGCAGGCATAATGATACGGGAAGCGGCTTTACCGGCTTTCATGATGCCGGCGCCAGCCTTCTGACCCATAGCGATACCGTCGCCTTCATTAAATGTTGTACCGTAGAATGCCCAGCCTTCAACGCCCGGGCCTTCCAAGAATGCTTGACGCATCGGGAGGCTGTATTCGTAACCGCCGGAGCAGAGAACAACGCCCTTGCGTGCTTTGTAAGCAACTTTCTTGCCGTTCTGTTCTGCGATAACGCCGATAACTTCACCCTTATCGTTCTGAACAAGGTCGCGGCCACGAGTTTCGTAATCAACTTTGATCTTGTCGGCACGGCTCTTGATACCGTTGTCTAAGCAAAGCCAGAAAGCTTCACCGGAAATTGCTTTTTCCTTAGGACCGTTATAGCAAGGTGTATTGAAACCTGCCGGGATACGATCAGGATAAGAAGAACGATAAACCTGATAGCCGCAGTCCTTAGCGCCCGGGAATGTCGGGAAAGCTGCGCCCTTGAAGCCAGGAGTAGCAAAAGCCTGGAACTTCGGATCCTGTTTCTTCATCCAGTCAAGAAGGCCCGGAGTGTATTCGGCCCAAGCTTCTGCCAAGCCGTCGGAAACCTGAGGCTGTTCGCCTTCGAGTTTTCCAGGAATGTTTTCGCCGGAGAACATGGCCTTAGCATATTCTTTCAATGCAGCCTTATTGCCTGATTTATCCGGGCAGTGGAAGATACCGCCGGACATACGAGTATTGGAGCGAAGTGTTGCGGCTGGCTGTCTTTCGATAACGATAACATCAGCACCGTTGTCGGCAGCAGTGATAGCTGTAGCAGCGCCTGCACCACCCAAACCTACAACGATAACGTCAGCTTCCTTATCCCATTTTTGCTGCTGGGCAGAAGCGGTTGCAGCGGTAAATGTACCGACTGTGGCAACAACGCCTACGCCAGATGTTTTAAGGAAACCACGTCTTGAGATATTGGTCATTTATTTCTCCTTGTTTTGTTTTTTGAGATAGCTCACTGAGCTACGTAATTGAATTTACACGGTTCCAAAGGGGGCGTAAAGGGAGAAAGTGCGGTTGATTTCAACAAAAAAGGAGAGTAAACTTTTTAAGTTGCGCTTAAGAAACAGTCCGTAACCTCAATCAATTTTTCTCGGAAAGGCAAGCACAAATCCTTCGCTTTCCTACTTCTTCGCTTTCTCTTCATCATTTATTTTGAAACAATTAGTTACTTTTGCTGATTTTCGATCGCTCATTTTCTATTTCACCTTGCAGATCCTTTTCATAGAAAATTAAGTTGTACTCAATTGCGGGAAGATCCTGAGCCTACGAAAAAAAAATTTTTATCAGACAGGCCCGTAAAACACCGTTCTTTAGGACGGTGATATAAGGGCCAAATCTAAAATTTTTCAGTCAGGCGTATTCTGCTGTTCAATGTACTGGTTGATAATCGAAGTAGGGGAGCCTTCACAACTTGCGATGAAATATGAGGGCGACCAGAGAGCAGCTGCCCATAATTGACTACGAATGGAGCGATATTTCTTTTTTCGAATAAGACGGCTCAATACTCCTTTCAGAGAATTGACTAAACGAGATATAGAGACTTTAGGTGGGTAAGTAATTAACAAATGAACGTGATATTT
>UQNA01000091.1 GCA_900542195.1 uncultured Sutterella sp.
TCTTAAACTTAAGTGCCCGCTCTTATCGGTTCGTCGATAAATTTTTAAAGAACTTTACTTAAGATTCACTCTTAAGTCGCTTTCGAAACAACTTGTTTTCGTCAGCGCAGAATTCGAATATTACAGACAATTTTTTCACTCGTCAACCATCACAACCAAAACTGATGTAAAGAATTGTAATTTTCATTAAGTCAAGTTTTTAGCAGCCAAGCGTCCGAACACTACAGCACAATTAATACCATTGCCTCCGAGTCGGTATTTGCCGTGAAGATTGCCAATTATCTGACCACAGGCCCATAGCCCGCTAATGGGTTTGCCCAGCTCATCCAACACTTGGGCCTTTTCATTGATTTCTACACCTCCTAAAGTCAAATGTATTTTAAAAACGACATTCGCAGCCCAGAAAGGAGGTGTCAGAATTTGTTTATCGAATTGGCATTCTTGAATTGTTTGAAACAGGTTTTTCTCTGGAATGTTTAACTTTCTCGCAAGTTCTTCAACGGTTTTTCCTCTCCAAACCATATTCTTGTAGAGACCCTTATAAACATTCTTTTTTCTGTTGAGCTGAATTTCTTGAACCGTTTGATTGTCGACTATGGAATAACAGCGTTTGAAGCCGCCGTTAAAGTACGCTTCCGAAATTTTTCCCCTCGGAAGCTCTTCATTTACGAATCTTTTACCGTTTTCGTTAACAAAGATGAACCTTCTCGGGTTGTAATCCAGACGAACAGGATTATTTTCGTGCGCTGACGAACCTGGTACGCACTCTACAAAATGCATATTTGTTAATTTTCCGCCTATCGCATAAACAGCATCGTGAAGATCTCCCGTCGCCCCGGGGTTGGAATCTGTACCTAAATCAGCAGCCCACGGAACCATCTCTCTTAATTTAGAACTATTCGCACCAAATCCGCCGGAAGCGAGAACAACTCCTTTACGGGCAAAAACCGTGCTTGGACCTTCTGGCCCCTGTGCAATCACGCCGACAATTCTATTGTCCTCGTTTCCTTTGATTAAAGAGATGACCCGAGAGTTCGTAGACACTTGTACTCTCTTGGATAAACATGCTTCCGCTAAGACCTGAATATAGATCCTACCGTTGCCTGTTTCTGTCAGAAAAGACCTGGGATATTTTCCTCCGTAGACATGATAAGGTGTCGGTAAAAATCGTATTCCCAATTTCTTAAGCCACTCAAGAGAATCACGGCTGTTTTCTGCCAAAGTTTGGGCTAATTTGGGAGAATTTAGGCCTTCGGCAAGTTGATTTATTTGGGAAGTGTAAAGATCAATGCTGTCCGGAGGATAGTCGGGAAACCAGGAGGATTCTTCAGGAGTAAGAACAGCGTTGAAATACCCACCGGATAAGAAAGTATCTCCTCCCAGCTTCGGCATCTTCTCTAAAAGCAGTACAGAAGCTCCTTTTAATGCTGCACTATATGCCGCCGTGAGGCCACCTGCTCCGGCACCGACAACAATGACATCTACATATCGCGGGGCATATTCATCTTCAGACGATAAAGCGGCTACAGGAAAACCTGCTATTAAAGTTGTAAAGAGGAAATCCCTTCGCTTCATATATACCTCACAGTGAATTATCTTTGTTGTTTTAGTGACGCCACAACTTGCAAGAGAGTGTAGGAAAACGAACCGTTCAATCCTGAAAATCCGTACCAAAGTTTATCTTGAGTTATTGATTAGGATTGTTCGGCAAATATGCTTTGCGATATCGATTCAAATCGTTTAAAAATCCAGAAAGTTCTGCAGCATTCTCTACTTCCAGCTTCTCATAAATACTCGAACGATGGGATCGGACGGTTCTCTCCGTAATTTCCAATACAAGACTTATCATATTGTTGGTAAGTCCTTTTGCAACCATATCGGCTACTTGGCGCTCGGCCTCAGTTAAGGAATTCCATTGATTCATCAAAAATTCTGCGAATCTTCTTCCTTTCTGTCTCTCTCTGTGTTCCTCGACAGCTTCTTTTATGTATTCCAGAAGTTTATCAAGACGAGGAGGCTTAACCAAAAACGTTTTAGCTCCCTTATGAACGGCTTCAACTGCCATTTCTATATCGCCATGAGCAGACAGAAAAATAATAGGAAGATCGCACCTTCTTCTAATTAACTCATTTTGCAATTCAATTCCGGACATATGCGGCATGCGGACGTCCAGAACAATGCAACCCGTCACAGAAAAATCATCTTTTTCTAAAAAAGATAACGCTGAATTGTATGACTTGACCTTGAAGCCTGCCATTTCTAAAAAAAGAGACTGAGCTTTCAGAACACTTTCGTCATCATCCACCAACCGTATTAATGATTGCGGTATCTTCGTCATCCCCGCCTCCCTCTTTTGTTATAAATTTTTCTACAAATAAACTAGCGATCACTCCCGACGTTTCTCCTCTTTCAAACTCTAAATGTCCGCCGGATGATTCTGCAATCGCATTGCATATTGACAAACCAAAGCCCAGTCCATCAGGTTTGCTGCTTTGGATGGCTTTTCCTAAATTTTCGAAGCCTTGCTGATCAAGTTTTGGTCCATTGTCCCTTACGCTTAATTTCCAAAAAGCCCCCGCTTCCGATACAGAAACCAAGATGTGAGGATTAGCAACTCCCTTAACAGCGCTTTTGGCATTTCTTACAAAATTGAGAACGATAAATTCCAGTTCAAAAGCATCTCCGAGAGTAAAGAATTCTCCTTTAGGAACGTTATTTTCAACAGCTTGGGCATATAAGCCTTGCCCTAAAGCATTGCTAACAACCACTCCCAGATCGCAAATCTTTTTTTCCTTAGGTCTTTTCTTAACCAAGCTTCTGACATGCTCAACGATTTGAGTCGATTTTTGCAGTTCATTTTGCAAGAGCGTAATGATTTCTTGCGCCCTGTTGTCTTTTGTTGGCTTTTGTTCCAGAAGCATACTCAGCGCTCCGGCATAGTAACCAATGTTCGTAATCGGCTGTTTAATTTCATGCGCGAACATGCTGGAAATTTGAGAAACAATGCTCATTCTTTCCAGAGCATGCAGTTTTTGTTTGCTTTTCTGAGATTCCAAATAAAACTTCTTAGTCTCTTTCAGGGCTTTGCTTAGCTGACCCGTGCGTTTTCGAACCAAGTAATTAATTTGAAATACATGCAATAAGAGAAAAAACAGAAGTAAAACCGCAAAATAAATCTCGTTTTTATATTTCTCCATTAAAAACTTTACCGACCACGCCGAGTCATGGCTAAATGGTCCCAGTCTGAGAGACTGCATCAAGTTGTACGTTGGAAGGAAGTTATTTGTGATCGTCCAGTTGAAATCTAAGCCTACCGAAGGCATAGTCAACAACTCAACAGTAACGTCCTTAGTGATACTGGGCGCCACTCCGGCTAAGGAAAAAAAGACAACGTCCGGGTATCCCGGAGTACTAACCAAACATTTTTGCGGGTTGAGGCGTTGATTAAGAACTCTAAAATCTCCTTCTTTTATCTGCCCGGACTGGATTGCTTTCTCCAGCTCACAGCTTTCAACCACTCCAACAGTCACGAAACCGTGTTTTAAAAGAAGGAATACATCCGGTACACCATATTTGGTCTCGATGATCTCTGAATCGAGTAGGGAGGGGTTTTAGCCCGTCCCTCTCACACCACCTGGCATGCCGTT
>UQNA01000092.1 GCA_900542195.1 uncultured Sutterella sp.
ATTACCACCCTCCGCTAGCGCCGCCGCCGGCTGAATCTCCGCCGCCTCCGGAAGACGGACCGCCTCCGAAACCGCCTCCGCCGAAGCCTCCGTCACCGAAGCCGCCGCCAAATCCGCCTCCGAATCCTCCGAACCCGCCGGAATTTCTAAATCTGCGGTCGGTTCTATTATTCATTCTGGCCGTTCGTCTTGCACCCGCTTCCAGAACAGAAGTCGGGATGAGCAAACTGGCAACCATCACGATCACACCGATTATGATGCCGGCGACAATGGACTGCATGACAAAAGTTCCAAAAGCTCCTACGAGGACACCTGCTACCGGAGCGGATTTTCTGCCGAGGAGCTGACGCATCATCATCGTAGCAACAAACCCGATGAATATTATGGCTACCCAGGGCTGATCCCAGAGAGGATCGCCTTCCATTTCAAAAACGGACTGCGAGCCGGGATTTTTAGCAACCGGAGGAGGAAGATCTTCGCCTTCAATCTTTTTAAAGATGAGATCAAGACCTTTATTGATGCCTTCATAGTAGTTGTTGGCTGCAAATGCAGGCAGCACAGCTTCCTGCAGGATTCTGTAGGCAGTAACATCCGGGATTGCCCCTTCAAGAGCCCTCATGACATCAATTCTGACTCTATGGTCATTGAGCGCAACGACAAACAGCAGGCCGTCGCCCACGCCTTTTCTGCTAGGTTTCCATTCGGCACCGACTCGATGAGCGTAGTCCTCAATAGGTTCTCCGTTCGTAGAGGGCACGACTATGACGCAAATCTGACTTCCGACTTTCTTCTCAAAGTCTTGAAGCTTGGTTTCTAAAGCCTGTTTTTGCTGCTCAGTAAAGAGATTCGCGGTGTCCGTGACGTAATCAAACTTCGGCACCGGCAAGAGGTTTGCCTGTGCCAAAGACCCGAACAGCAGCGTCAGTCCCAGGAAAAGACCTAGGAACCAACGGCTGAAGTTATTTTTGAGTACTTGTTCCAAAATCGACCACCGGAGGAGTTGTTACAGAAGCTTCGTCGGCAACTTTGTACTGAGGTTTCTGCTTGTAACCTAAGATCTTTACCCAAATCAGCTGCGGGAACTGGCGGATCCAAGTGTTGTAAGTCTGAACCGTCTTAATGTAATTGTTGCGTGCAATAGCAATACGGTTTTCACAACCTTCCAATTGGACTCTCAATTCCTGGAATGCTTTGTTTGCCTGGAGGGTCGGGTAGCGTTCCACAGTAACGAGCAATCGAGAAAGAGCATTACCGATTTCGCCTTGTGCCTGTGTGAACTTTTGGAAAGCTTCCGGATTATTCAGCAGTTCGGGCGTTGCTTGAATGGAGGTGGCTTTTGCTCTGGCGTTAATTACTTGAGTCAAAGTAGATTTTTCGAAATCTGCTTCACCTTTAACGGAGTTCACGACATTAGGAATCAGATCAGTTCTTCTCTGATATTGGTTGATAACTTCACTCCATGCTGCATTTACCGATTCATCCATGGACTGCAGTTCGTTATATCCGCAGCCGGACAAAAGAGAGCAAGAGAGCACCAAGCTGGCGAATAAAAGTACTAGTCGTTTCATAGCTAAGACTCTAAGAAGGTTTATATAGAAATTCTAGTTAAAAGGCCGAGAAGAAATCAGCAGGATTAGCCCGTTTTGCTCCTTCAGGCACTTGAGTAGAGGTACCGATCATAATCCAGCAGGCAACTTTTTCATCCTTTTTACAAAGAGCTTTGACAACGTCCGGATACTCCGTGCTCGAACCGCTGACGACTTTTAATCCGAATCCTTTGTTTTCAAGCACATCCATAAATTGCATTAGGAATGCACCGGCGGTCATCCATTGTTCGTAGACCGGGACTCGTGAATTGTTTTCTTCAATTTTGACGATCATTGCCAGAAGAGCAGGGGCTTTCACAGCTTTTGAGCGGGCTTTTAATGCTTCTTCCTGCGTTGCCCCGCTTTGGATAGCTCCGGCTTCAAAAAAGTCAGCCAGCTTTTCTCTATCATTGATTAGTACCATGCGGCATTGGTTATCTCGTAAATGGTTCGGGGCTGCTATTGCTGCGCTAATTGCTTCTGAATAATCCTTTTCTGACGGGACCGGATCGGTCAGATATTTTGCTCCGACGGAATGACGTTGGGCTAATTTTTGCCACAGCGGTGTTTCTTCTGCCATGCCTTTTCTCCTTTTATACTGAAGCATTAAGCATAATGCCTGCGAAGGACTTGATGAGAAATAGGCCCAAAGTCGGGCAATGAGTTTGAGCTAATAAAATATGAGAATGAGTGAGATTATTGACATTTCTCAAGCGGTTGATGAGAACACGCCGGTCTATTACGGAGATACGCCGTTTACTTTGCAATGGATTTACGATGACGAAGTTAAAACTTCAGAAATCAAAGTCACGCCGCATGTTGGAACACATGTCGATTCTCCGATGCATTTTTCTTTCTCACAAAACGGTATCGGAAAGGTTCCTTTATCGATCTTTATCGGGGACTGCATCGTGGCGGCTTCTGAATTAGCGCTGAACGCAAAGGCCTTGGAGGCATGGGCTGTGTTTCAGAAATACAAAGCCTGCGGAAGAATTCTTTTCAAATTTGAAGACAAACAACAAGGAATCGCAGAGGAAGTCGTTGAGCTTTTGGTTAAAGAAAAATTTGTTTTGATCGGGACCAGCACTCCGTCTATTGATGACGAAAAAAGCCATGACTTTCCTAATCATCGTTTTGCATTAAGTCACGGCCTTTGCGCTTTGGAAAATCTAGTACTTGATAAGGTCGAACCGGGAGTTTACTTTCTGAGTGCCGCTCCGATAAAGTGGCTCAAGGCCGAGGCGTCTCCGGTTCGTGCTTACCTTTTGACATCCTCCTCTTCTTAAACAAAGAGGATTCCTTACCACCACTGCAACAGCCGTAGCTTATCGTTGCAGCAGGTCTCGTTGGGTTCCTGCTGACAACGGCCTTACTGCACCGTTCATTTCACAGG
>UQNA01000093.1 GCA_900542195.1 uncultured Sutterella sp.
GTGTCGATCAGAACGAAGGGCGGGTGGATAATCTGAAAGACAAGATTACCACGGCTTTTGTGTTGGATGCAACGGATGAACTGGCTCTGGAAACTTTGCCACTCCGAGAGATCGATGTGGTGATTGTCGCTATCGGAGAAAATTTCGGGGCTTCTGTACGGGTGGTCGCTTTGCTGAAACAAAAGAAAGTGAAGCATATCTTTGCCCGGGCTATAGATTCGGTGCATAAGGCGATACTGGAAGTTTTCGCTATCGACAAAGTGCTGACCCCTGAAAAAGATGCCGCCCGCGAATTTGTACAGTTCCTGGCTTTGGGTATTCATGCCGAGTCGTTCCGGGTCGACGAAGACTATTATGTGATTAAGTTTAAAGTGCCTCGGAAATGTGCCGGTTATCCTTTGAGCGGAATGAACCTCGAAGAGGATTTTCATTTAAAACTGATTGCTTTGAAGCAGGCTGCCGAAGTGAAAAATATACTGGGAATGAAAAAACTGACTAAAGAGGTGATGACGGTTATTCCCGACAATTACCTGTTGAAAGAGGAAGACGAATTGGTGTGTTACGGTTTGTATAAAGATTTTCAGGCCTTGTGGAAAGCATTTTAAAAATCGGGGTAAATTTTCTTTCCCTTTTACTTTTTACTTTTTACTTTTTCCCTTATCTTTGCCGTCCATTTTGAATAGGTTTAACGCATTAAAAATCAATCCACTTTGGAAGGGGGTGCTTAAATTCGGACAAGCGGTGCTTGCCATGAAGTAGAAAAGAACTGAAAATAGAAGACAAAATGACCTCAGGAAGAGACTAAGCCGGAGGTTGTAATGGGAGGGTGTTACCCTGTTGTTATTTTATTTAATGCGTTTATTATAAACTATAAAAATTAGAAATTATGATTATTGTACCTTTAAAAGAAGGCGAAAATATCGAGAGAGCCTTAAAGAAATTCAAGAGAAAATTCGAAAAAACCGGTATTGTAAAAGAATTGAGAGATCGTCAGGCTTTCACAAAACCATCAGTACGTAACCGGGCCCAGCGGATCAAAGCTGTCTACAAGCAGAGTTTGCAACAGGCAGAAGAATAATTTTCTTCCCGGGCTTGTTTTTCCCGGAGGAAAGTGTTAAATTGGGTTCGTTTTAAGAACGATGAGTATGGAAATAGATTCATTTCTGAGTTATTTGAAAAATATTAAGCGCTATTCAGCGCTTACTATTACAGCTTATAAAGAAGATTTGAATCAGTTTCGTGAGTTCTGTGAAAAAGTGGAATTGATCCGGCAGGATGAGGAAATTACTTCCAAGATGGTCCGGCGGTTTGAAATGGGATTGATGTCCGGTGGGTTGAAGATTGGCGGGGTGGACGGTGAAGAAAAGCTGAGGCCGATGACTGCCCGTTCCGTTAGGCGTAAATTGAGTTCTTTACGGACTTATTTCCGTTATCTGGTACGGGAGGGAAAGTTGACAGAAGATCCGACGGAGATTGTTGTGGCACCTAAAATGGGAAAGCGATTGCCGGTGTTTGTGCCCGATTATCAAATGGATGAGGTGTTGGATAAACACGCTTCCGACAAGGATTTTGCAAATATCCGTGATCGGATGGTGTTGATGACGGCTTATTATACCGGAATGAGACGCTCGGAACTGGTGGCATTGAAATTGGAAGACATCGATTTTGGGGGAGCGGTGATCCGGGTGAATGGGAAAGGAGACAAACAACGGATTGTTCCCATGTTACCGGAATTGGTCGGAGATCTCCGGATTTATCTGAACAAGCGGGAAGAACTGGTAGGTGAAAAACATCAGTTTGTATTCGTTACGGATAAAGGAAAACCGGTATACGATAAATTTATTTATCGTTTAGCTGTAAAATATCTGGGCGAAGTCACTTCGTTGAAGAAACGAAGTCCGCATGTCTTGCGGCATTCTTTTGCTACGGCTCTGTTGAATAACGGAGCCTGTATCGAGGCTATCCGTGAATTACTCGGCCATACCGGACTGGCAGCGACTCAAATCTATACTCATAATTCTTTTGAGAGTTTGAAAAAGGTTTATAACCAAGCTCATCCCCGGGCTTAAAATTTAAGGAGGAAGTACTATGGAAATTAAAATTAATGCGGTTGGTTTTTCAGCAAGTTCTCAGTTGGAAGATTTCATTCAGAAGAAAATTTCTAAATTAGATAAATACCACGACGGAATTATCGGTTCGGAAGTTACCTTGAAACTGGAAAAAGACGACAATCTGGAAAATAAAGTAGTCGAAGTACTGTTGAATGTTAAAGGCCAAGAAGTTTTTGCAAAGAAAAATGCAAAGAAATTCGAGGAAGCAGTCGATGAGCTTTATGATGTAGTAAAGCGTCAATTGGTGAAAATCAAAGAGAAAGAAAGAGAGTGCTGAAAAGACTAAAGGCGAGAAGATCAGAAGCTAAAGGTTAAAGACTGGAAAGCTAAAAGCGGGAAGGTTAAAAAAGCAGGGGAGGAAAGGCTGGAGGCGGATGAGTAAAACCTGAGCGATAGTCGGAAACCGATAGTCGGATAAAAAGTTGAAACACAAACATTCAACTTTAAAGAAAATAATTTTGTAGAACAGAATTATTTAATTATATTTGCACGCTCAAAAGAGTGGGCTGAATAGGCTTGTTGTATGCAGGTCTTTGATTCCCCTGATGAGTTTTAGTTTGTATATAGAGTTATTTGAGATAAATTGTTTAATAATAAAAAGTTTTTAAGTCATGGCTAAAGAAAAGTTTGACAGGTCAAAACCACACGTAAATATTGGTACTATCGGTCAC
>UQNA01000094.1 GCA_900542195.1 uncultured Sutterella sp.
GCTAAAATTTTCTCATTAAAAACAATAAATTCGCTCATCTTTTTCAACCTGCTAACTCAAATAGAACCTCTGCAGACAGCTTTATTATTTTCAGAGAAATCGCAATACGCCAGTTCCTTTGATGACACACCTTTTAATTTTAGATTATCACAGATTAAAAACAATACGTCACTTGTAGTGCGAGGACTCAGATTAACCTTTTATAAAAAGACGTGGCTAGAGCATCCAAAGTTTGTCCTGGTTCGGCAGTTCCGAGGAGCACAGTCGACCCAAGGCCATATGAAGTTAAAAGATTTTTCTTCATAGGAAGGTCCGAGGGAGAAGAGGACGCGTAGTTCCGAAGCCAAGAACCTTTTTCTTGGCAGGACAAATAAGGACTTTTTCGAAAGGTAAAGTTAAAGGAGTGGGGAGTGTCACTTTCGTCCTGCCATTGCAAGTCTTATGAGCTCTGTACGGCACGTCCAGTGCAATGATGAAACTTTTGTTTCTCAGCACTCCTTCCAAAGAACAAATTCTCTTTTGTCTAGGCTATAGACCAAAGCCACGCAGATTTTTTCACGCCCGAAAGCTTCCTCTCTGAACCTCCTTCCTTCAACTTTGCGGACTTCTTCGGCAAGTTTAATTTTTAAATCGTTAGTCCTGTGAGAGGTTTTGAACTCAAGGATCCAATGCCTATTGCCCGCACCAACTTCCAAATTGCTTCGGCCATGAGAGTTGTGACGTTCCATGATTGGATCAAGGCCTGCGGCAGCAAAATAGATCTGAACAAAAGCTCTGACGGAGAACTCGTCTCTGACTGGGAATCGATGATAATCAATGGAAAGAAAAAGTCGATTAAGAATGTGGAATAACGATTCGGGACCGTCTTCAGACAAAACCTGGCCAATGGGACCTGCGCCGACTTGTCCCGCAACGCGCCCGCCAAGCAGTTGCTCCATGTAAAGTTGAGCCATCGCTGTCCTGACTTCTTTGTTTGGATAGCCGACAAGAACAGAAGTTCCGTATTCTATGGTCTTAATTGTGAGATAGCCTGTTTGAGTCAACAGCGCGACATCGGTCAAAGCGTTGAGCTCAGTAGAGTTGTTAAGAATATCCAGCGGCAGAGTTTTGTCTTTTCCATATTCTTCAGGATTTCTCAAAGAGCTGGATTGTAAATGCTTGAGAAGCACGCTTGGGTGGCCGCCGCTTTCAAACCAATAGTCTTTGAATCCGCGGTCGGGAGAGGAAAAAAACTTTAGTAGTGACCACGGAGAAAAGACTGTTTGTTTTGCAGTTTTTTCAAAACAGAAGCCACCATAGTATTCAGCTAATTCCTCAACTAATTTTGGTTTATCTTTTTGAAGAACTTGAGAGGCACTCTCAAGGAAAGCTCCAAAATATTTTTGGACTTCTCCACGTGTAAAGCCGAGAAAAGCATCGCACTCAGGTGAAAGTGAAATATCCGTCAAGTCATTTAGTTCAGCGAAGAGGCAGGTTTTATTGAATTTCGTAATTCCGGTAATGAATAAGAATCTCAGAGCTCTATCATTTGTCTTAAGAACCGCATAGAACTCGGTTAACTTGCGGCTCACATATTCAAACTTATCCGCGTTGTCTAAGCATACGGTGAGAGGAGCGTCATACTCGTCAATCAAAATTACAAGTTGATTGGCTGGCTGTGTTTTCAGCCAATTCGACAGCTGTTCGGTTACAGAAAAGACACTATCCACTTGGTATGAGAAACCAGCAAGCCGGAATTTCCGAGCAAGCAAGGATGTGAGTTTTAGAGAGAATTCACCCGTCTCTCCAAAGTCTCGGGTCTCCGAAAAATCAAGTCTGACAACCGTATATTTTTTGTCATCTTTCCATTTCTTTTCAATGGCTAATCCTTTGAAATCTCGGATACCGTTTTTAAATAAGGCTTCAAAGGTTGAAATGAGCAAAGATTTACCAAATCTTCTAGGACGCGCCAAGAAAAACTTAGCCCTTTCGGAGGCGAGCTGGTAAATATATTCGCTTTTGTCAACATATATTTGATCAGCATCGCGTAAAGCTAAGAATGAAGAAGTTCCTAGCGGTAACTTTTTTATTAAAGGCTCTTCCATTTTTACGTCTATATGTCCCAATGTCCCAATTTCCTTATAGGATTTGCTCCTTTGCAATTTTGTCCTTTAATCAAATGAATGCATAATCAAGAATGGATCCGCCAGGAAATCGGAAAGGACATACATTCGTTCTCAATGCATGGATGACGGCCTTGAGTCATCATTTTGAAGATCTTCTTAATAATCGATTTCCTTGAAGAGAGAGCCATCCTGCCTTATTGACTTCCTCCTCTTCGTAAACGAAGAGGATTCCTACCACCACTACAACAGCCGTAGCCTA